>CAZHRV010000128.1:0-7471 GCA_964535035.1 uncultured Rikenellaceae bacterium | reverse complement strand
CTATTCCGGTTTAGAGAGTGCAGTCTCTAATTAAATAAATTATTCAATTGGTTTGTACTGATATTGTGCTGTTTACATTCCGGCTTATAGTGCTCAATCATTTCCGAAATCGTTTGGTCTGTGGATCCGGAATGAGGTGTTCTGAGTGACCGGATTTTCCAATAGGTGAAATACATTTAAATTACATAAAAGAGGCAGAATGGTCTGCTCCTTATTATCTGTCGGGGTGATCTGACTCGAACAGACGACCCCTTGCACCCCATGCAAGTGCGCTAGCCAACTGCGCCACACCCCGAGAATATTATCAGCCAATTTAGTTTTGGCTGGTCTAAGTGCGCTAGTCCCGAAAAATCTGAAAATCTTTGATTTTTAAATTTTTCGAGGATCCTCGTCACGCTCAGCGTGACGGGACCAACTGCGCCACACCCCGTTGTCTCCTCCGAAACTTTAATGAAGGAGGAAAAAACTCCCGCAAAATTAGTCAACAATTCCGATTCTGCAATAATATGGTTATGATAAACCGCGGAGCGGTTTCGCCAATTATTGTAATTATCCTGTCTTCGTAATATAGAACTACGGAGTGGTTCCACAGAATTGATATCAACAATAATTGTAGTAATTAAGGACTCTTGATACTTACTCAAGAGTTTCCTTCGTATGCAAATGGGTAATATTGTAATAAGATTTTTGAGCATTATTCTATTGCGGCCCTCTGTTATCCAGTAAATAAGAATAGAACAGAAGGTGCGACAGTTTCTGCATTTCGGGAGAACAATCACCCAGTTCCACTTTTCGTTCCATAGCCATCTCTTTCCAATATGCAGGTAAATAACTTATTTTGCTTACCATACCGTCTTCAGGTCCGGGTGTACAATATTTTGTGTCGCATCCGGTTGTAATTATCCTGATAAAACACATCGGACAGGGTTCTGCCGAACTGAAAACCGTCATTCCCGGTTTGTATACATAAATATTCATGTATTTTTTTGACTTACAGCTTTTTTCAAAGTTTGTCAGCAGGGTCATTTCGGCATGAAGATCCGAACGGCGTTTCTGTATTTGCGAATTATATGCCGATGCAATGATCTTTCCTTCCTGATCAACCAACACAGCTCCTATTCCATATCCTCCCTGCATTACACTCTTAAGGGCTTGCAGATTAGCCTCTTTGGCATATATATCATCAGAATATTCGGGGGCAGGAGTAAACGCCACAAGATAAGTTTTAATTTTATTAAGCATAACTTCCACAGGATCATCAGAACTAATTCCGAACGGCATATCAACCAGCTTGGAGATTAGTTCTTCCCTTGTGTGAGTAATAAAGTATGATAGATCAACCTTAGTGGCAGACGTGCTGTTTTGTTGTGTAAAAGAGTTGGAAAACAGTAAGATGAAACAGGTTAATATCAATAATTTTTTCATGCCCTTATACTTTTGGTAAGCCAGGTTAACCTGAGAACTATATTTATAAAATTAATACTAATTTGTTAATAAACCAATCCTGGCTTAAAAATCAATCCTGTCGGACAAATTTATTTTAAGGTGTTAATGTATTTTACCAGGTTAATGATTTCATCCAGTTTGTTAATTTAATTGCTCAACTTATTTACAATGTAAAACAGATAGGTTAAAAGCTGAGCCGGATATTCAGAATAAATTGACTTTTATCCAGTTAATTAATAACTTTGATAAATAAAACAGGACATTTTTAATAGATATGAAACCGCTACATGAATCTACCCGTTTGTTTTCATTCCTGTTTCTTCTTTTATTATCGGCAAACCTGCCGGCTCAAAGTTATCAGTCTTCTGCAGGATATGTACCTGAGATAGGACAACAGGGAAAGGATGTGGTGTGGGTCCCGACTCCCCAGGAGCTTGTTGACACAATGCTGTCGATGGCAGGTGTTACTCCGGATGATTTTGTTATTGACCTGGGATCGGGTGACGGTCGGACAGTTATTACAGCTGCAAAGAGGGGTGCACGTGCTCTTGGCATAGAATATAACCCTGACCTGGTAGCGCTGTCGAAGAGAAATGCCGAGATTGAAGGTGTCAGTGATAAAGCTGAATTCATTGAAGCCGATCTTTTTGAATGTGACCTTTCAAAAGCCACTGTTATCACCATGTTCCTTCTTCCTGAGATCAACCTTAAATTAAGACCACGGCTTCTTGAATTGAAACCCGGAACACGGATTGTATCAAACACATTTAATATGGGTGAATGGGATCCCGATTATGAGTTAACAACAGTTGAAAATTGGAACAGCTGGAATACTGCTTTATTGTGGATCATACCTGCCAGGGCTGAGGGCACGTGGATACTTGACCAGGACCAGCTCATTATCAACCAGGAATTCCAGATTATTCATGGTAAGCTTATAAGCGGTGATAAGAATTCTGTTATAAAAAACGGAAGGCTGCATGGCAATGAGATAACCTTTAAAATAGCTGATGTTATATATACCGGATATGTTTCAGGGGATAAAATGGAAGGTATCATGAGAGAAGACGGCGGTGAGAAAAAATGGACCGCCACACGATGATTAACCATGATCAAATTTTGTTCTTTAAAAGCTTCTGCAGGTCAGCCATTTCATCTCTGAACCGTGCTGCTTCAATAAAATTGAGTTCTGAAGCTGCTTTTTCCATTTGTCTCTTTGTCTTTTCGATCGCCTTCTCCAGGGCCTCCCTGTTCATATACTGTACAACAGGATCAGCTGCCAGATCGGGCCGTTCAGGTTCTATATAGGCTCTGCCTTTCCCGGTCAAACCGGTAAATATTGATCCCGGTTTCCTGTATATCTGGGCAGGTGTAATCCCCATTTTCTCGTTATACTTCATCTGCTTTTCTCTTCTTCTGTTGGTTTCATCGATTGTCATCTGCATGCTTCCGGTTATTGTATCAGCATACATGATCACCTTGCCGTTAAGGTTGCGGGCAGCCCTGCCTGCTGTCTGTGTCAGTGATCGTGAGGATCTCAGAAAACCCTCTTTATCAGCATCAAGGATAGCCACAAGAGATACTTCAGGCAGATCAAGTCCCTCCCTTAGAAGGTTCACACCGACGAGTACATCAAAGGTACCTGATCTTAAACCCTCCATGATTTCAATCCTCTCAATAGTATCAATATCCGAGTGAATATACCTGCTCCTGATATCAAATCTAAGCAGGTATGTTGTCAGCTCCTCCGCCATCCTTTTAGTGATTGTTGTTACCAGTGTCCTTTCTCCTGCTTTAGCCCTTTCCCTGATCTCATCCATCAGGTCAGCTATCTGGTTCATGCTTGGACGAACCTCTATCGGGGGGTCAAGCAACCCTGTCGGTCTAATAACCTGGTCTACAAATACACCCTCACTCTTTTCAAGCTCATAATCAGCCGGTGTTGCACTGACAAATATTATCTGTCCTGTAAGTGATTCGAATTCCTCAATACGCATTGGTCTGTTGTCGAGTGCTGCCGGCAGGCGGAAGCCGTACTCCACAAGTGTTTGTTTGCGTGAGTGGTCGCCGCCATACATTCCCCTGATCTGCGGGATGCTTACATGACTCTCATCAATGATCGTTATAAAATCTTCCGGGAAATAATCAAGAAGACAGAAGGGTCTGGCACCTGATTTACGACCGTCAAAATATCGTGAATAGTTCTCAATCCCGCTGCAGTAGCCCAGTTCCTTTATCATCTCCAGGTCATATAAAACCCTCTGCTGAAGTCTTCGGGCTTCTTCTTTTTTCCCGATATCATTGAAATGTGTTACCTGCAGGACGAGATCATCCTGTATCTGACTGATTGCCTGATTGATCCTGTCACGTGTGGTAACAAAGATATTTGCAGGGTATATAATATAATCCTCCATATTATCCAGGCGGTCTCCGCTTACGGGGTCAAATGTGTTAATCTCCTCTACCTGGTCTCCGAAAAAGATTATCCTGACTGCAATATCGGCATAGGCAGGATAAACATCCACCGTATCTCCCCTTACCCTGAATGTGCCATTTTTGAATTCGAACTCATTACGCGAATAAAGGCTGTCAACCAGCTTCCTGAGAAAATGATTTCTTCCCGTTTCCTGTCCTCTTCTGACATGAACTGTATTTGAGTGATAGTCATCAGGATTACCTATGCCATACAAACATGAAACTGATGAGACCACTATCACATCCCTTCTTCCGGAAAGGAGAGATGAGGTTGTACTCAATCTTAGTTTTTCTATCTCTTCGTTTATTGACAGGTCTTTTTCGATATATGTATCGGATACCGGCAGATATGCTTCAGGCTGGTAGTAATCATAATATGACACAAAATACTCAACACGGTTTTCCGGGAAAAACTGTCTGAATTCTCCATAAAGCTGTGCGGCAAGGGTTTTATTATGGCTGAGAACCAGTACGGGCCTGTTAACCTTCTCAATCACATTTGCTATGGTAAATGTTTTACCCGAACCGGTAACACCGAGAAGGGTCTGGAACGGGACCTCTTTCTTAAGTCCGTCAACAAGCTGTTCAACAGCTTCCGGTTGATCTCCGGTTGGAACAAAATCAGATATCAGCTTAAAATCCATTCAGAATTGTATTTGACTTATTTTCCCGGTAGAAATAAAACTCCTGAATTTATGTCAGATAATAAAAAAAATTTAGTATTTTTAACTAAAATTTTCCCCCAGCCTGTACTATTCTTTTGCAGGCAAAGTAAAAATGAGCCTCTCCCCGGGGCTCATTTTTACTTTCATTCCAGTATTGTTATTAACCTAAATATCCTTTCAGCAGTCTGCTTCTTGAGGTATGTCTCAGTCTTCTGATAGCTTTTTCCTTTATCTGACGTACTCTTTCTCTTGTAAGCCCGAATTTCTCTCCTATCTCCTCAAGTGTCATTTCCTGGCAGCCTATGCCAAAGAAGAAGCGGATAATGTCTCTCTCTCTTTCAGTAAGGGTCGCCAGTGCCCTGTATATCTCTCTTGAAAGAGACTCATCCATCAGGAGCTTATCAGCAACAGGGGAATCAGTGTTTGTAAGCACGTCAAGCAGACTGTTGTCTTCTCCTTCAATAAATGGAGCATCTACAGAAACGTGGCGGCCGGATACTTTAAGAGTATCTGTTACCTTCTCCTTTGGTAATTCAAGAACATCTGCCAGTTCCTCAGGTGAAGGAGTACGTTCGTTTTCCTGCTCAAACTTTGAAAAAGCCTTATTTATCTTGTTTAGTGAGCCGACCTGGTTAAGGGGCAGCCTTACTATTCTCGACTGTTCAGCAAGGGCCTGGAGTATAGACTGTCTTATCCACCATACAGCATAGGAGATAAACTTAAAACCCCTTGTTTCATCAAATTTCTCAGCTGCTTTAATCAGACCAAGGTTTCCTTCATTAATAAGATCCGGGAGGCTAAGTCCTTGATTCTGATACTGTTTTGCCACAGATACGACGAAACGTAAATTTGCCTTGGTGAGTTTTTCGAGAGCAGTTCTGTCTCCCTTCTTGATCCGCTGAGCCAATTCAACTTCCTCATCTACCGATATCAACTCTTCTTTACCAATCTCCTGCAAATACTTGTCGAGTGAAGCACTCTCCCTGTTTGTTATGGATTTGGTAATCTTTAGCTGTCTCATTATGCCTTGGAAAAATTTTGCGCAAAGATAACGCTTTTATATATAATAACAAAGATATCAATGCATTGTTATCAACAAAAAATACTTTTTACAAACTTATTGTTTCTCAACTACTTGCAATTATAGTTATATTTAATAGCCATAACTGAAACTGAACAATCTTCCGTCAGAGGTTATTCCCTCAATTGATTTAAGAGATCGTTCGCTGTTATTTGTTGCTTTTCGTATATCCTCAGAACTGTTAATTTTTTCATCATTTACCCTGATAACTATTGTTCCTTTTTTCAGTCCCATATCTCTGAAAAGCCCATCGTCTATTTCTGATATTTTTACTCCGTTATCAATATTATATGTCCGTTTGTCTGAGGAACTCAATGATTCAAACCGTGCTCCGAAGATCATACCGGTACCCATACCCACAGGGACAATGCTGGTATTGCCTGCAACATTTTTCATGGTAACAGGTACTGTTGTTTCTTTTCCATTCCTGAGATAAGTGATTCTGACCTTATCGCCCGGCCGGTGCTTACCTACCTGCTCCTGCAGTTCTGATACTGTGTTTATATCAACATTATCCAGTTTGATGATCACATCATTTTCCTTCAATTTTGCATCATCAGCCGAACCGCCTTCAATGACTCTTGTTATTTTGGCTCCTTTTATTTCGTTGAGACTTTGTTTTTTAGCATCTTCCGGTGTTACATCAGTTATATTGACACCAATAATAGCTCTTTGTACTTCACCAAATTCTCTCAGGTCCTCAACTGCTTTCTTTACAATGCTTACAGGAATGGCAAAGGAGTTGCCTGCATAGGCACCGCTGGGAGAATAAATTGCTGATGTTATACCAACAAGAAGTCCCCTGGTATCAACCAGGGCTCCTCCGCTGTTGCCCACATTCAGGGCAGCATCAGTCTGAATAAAGGATTCGATCCTGTAATCTGAATCCAGGAGCCCGAGACTCCTGCCTTTTGCACTTACTATTCCCGCGGTGACGGTTGATGTAAGATTGAAGGGGTTCCCTACGGCAAGTACCCATTCACCTATTTTCAGATTTTCTGAGTCTCCATATTTAAGATACGACAGGTTTTTAGCCTCTATTTTCAATACAGCAATATCAGTAGATGGATCCCGTCCTATCAGTTCTGCATCGAAAACCCTGTTGTCATTTAGTTTAACCTCTATATTTTCGGCATCCTCGACAACATGATTGTTGGTTATTATATAACCGTCAGGAGAGATAATCACACCCGATCCATAACCTGCTATCTCTCTGGGTTGGACGCGGTAACGATCGCCATAAAACCACTCAAGTATAGGGTTCCCTGGCTGTTGAATCATAGTCTTCGTGCGGACATGTACAACTGCATGAACTGTCTGCTCAGCAGCATATGTAAAATCGACCTGTCCCGGCTGCATCTGGAAGGATGTAAGTAAAGCCTGTGCATCCGGAATACTTTTTCCTGAACTGTCCTGGACTACTTCCGGTTCAGGCTTATCAACAATAGATGTATACGCAAATAATGCGATAGCTGCTCCAAGAAGAGCAATTAGTAATCCGCCAAATAAATATTTTCCTTTCATAGCTATATAGTTTTTTAAAATTTATCCGTTTTTGATCTTCACCATGACTCATAGATTATGCCTTGGTAAAAGATTCATATCTTTATAACCGTTTTCCGATAGTTTTGTTTTACAAAGATCATGCATTTTTTTGCATGAGCTTCAATAAATTAGATAGTTTTAACAACACTTTAACATTGATAACAATAACGTTTAACAAATACCAGGGTGCCGGTAACGATTTCATTATCATTGACAATCGGGACAGTAATTTTAATCCATCCGATTCAAAACTTATTAA
>CAZHRV010000127.1:0-2443 GCA_964535035.1 uncultured Rikenellaceae bacterium | reverse complement strand
CTGCGACGGATTGCCAATATTCTGACACCTGAGGTGCTGAAAGAGTATCTGAGGATGCTTGTTTCTTTATTACGGATGGTTTTTGACCTCTTTAAAGCCATTTTAACGAGTCCTGACAAACTTATTACTGTAAAATATATCTGAATGTAATAAACCGGCAGGTGGCTGAAATCCTCATGTAAAAGCTTAATTACCCGGAATTAAACAAAGTTATTAGACAGACTCCCGTTATAAGCAAGCCAAAATATGTACATATCAAGAATATAAAAACCATGAAAACAGAAGTCTATCTCAAAACAATAAACCCATTTAGTCTAAAAGTAACCATGATGCAAACCCATTTCGTAACCTGGGTGGCCTTTTTATTTTTGCTCCTGATACCTTTTGATGGGGAAAGCCAGACTGTTATTCCCCGGATTGAATGGACTGACCTTCCAATGATTATGGAGAAAAGTCCTGATGTAAAAACCGGTTACCTCATTGTTCCCGAAAACAGGTCATCGAAATTGAATAAACGTTCAATTAAATTGCCATTCGTTATAATTAAAAGTTGGAGTGAAGCCCCGCAGCCAGACCCGATAATCTATGCGGCAGGAGGTCCTGGTGGTGTTACCCTGTTCCGGACCAGGTTCTTTCAGAACTCTCCTCTTCGAGACAACCGTGACATTATCCTCCTGGAACAACGTGGAACCCGCTTTAGTGAACCGGCTTTGCTCGGTGAGGATCTCGATAGCGCATTCCGTTCGGGTTGGGGAACACGACTTAATGGAGACCCTGATCCTCAGGCAATCACAGCTGCATTAACTACAATAATCCACTCTATAGAGAAAGACGGAATTGATCTGTATGGTTATACAACAAAAGAGAGTGCAGCCGATATAGCTGACCTGAGGCAGCTGTTGGGGATAGAGTCCTGGAATCTCTATGGGGCTTCTTATGGTGCGAAATTAATGTTGGTTGTCCTCCGTGATTATCCTGAAGGTGTCCGATCGGTAATCTTAGATTCCGTTCTGCCTCTTGAGGCGAATTGCGATGAGGAAACTCCAGCCAACATTCTGGAAGCCTTGGAGCAAATTTTTACACTCTGCCAAGAAGACGAGCGTCTGAGCACTCGTTTTCCAGAACTGAGAAAAAGGTTTTTCCATTTATTGGCAGAAGCTAATAGTCACCCTCTCAAAATTTCTCTAAAAAATCCCATAGATGGTAAACTATTTACCCTTAATCTTAATGGTGCGGGCATCATGAACTGTATCTATGCCGGGCTTGAGGATGCCTCTGTCATTCCAAGTCTCCCTTTAATTATAGATGCTGTCTGCCAAGGTGAGATCAACCGTTTAGCACCTCTTGCGATAAACTATTTGGCCTCCTCACAAGGAACTGCATGGGGAATGAGACTAGCGGTGTGGTGCAACGAAGAGTTTCCTTTCGAGCGGCTGGACAAAATTCTTAAACCAGATGGAATGCCCTCTGAACTTGAGCGGTTTATCCAACCCCAAGTTCCCTTAGAAGCCCTCAAGTTGTGGCCTCATGACCAGCCCGATGCTCAAGAAAATAAGCCTGTCCGAAGCCGTGTTCCAGTCTTAATCGCATCAGGTGAATTTGATCCTGACACGCCAGTAAAGTGGGCTCTCCAAACTGCCTCTTATCTTCCGAATGCTCACTTCATTAAATTTGCTGGATATTCACACGTCCCCCTGTACAGACATCCAGAAGCAGTCAGGATCATGTGCGAATTCCTGACAAAGCCATCTCGTCGACCAAACCCTGGAAAAACCTCCGAACGTCCCGGCTTTTATATCTCCTGGGATGAAAAAAAGTAATATGGGTTTCTCTTTTTGATTTTTATTTGCCATGCAATTTCAAAGGTTTATAAATATTTTGATACAAAATAATCCAATGGAATAAAAATGGCCTGCTTATAACACGGACAATATGGGTAAGTTGTTTGTCACGGTTTTTGCAAACCGCTCCTGCTCTTTTTGATAATAGCTACTAATGCATAAACCCGGACACCCGCCAGTAATCATTTTACACTTTGTATACCTTGACTCATTCACCGGTTTCAATGTCAGGGTGTAACGCGACACTGCTCATGTGCTTCTTTTTAAAATACTGCAACATATTTCATTAACAATAACTTATTTTATTTGTATCGCGACACTCATATAAGCCCGGCATTTGTACCCGGACTACAAAAACACGTGCCATACCCTCCTCGCACCGTGACAGTTTTGTGGCTAAAGTACCAGGACCCTGCCCGATGCTTGCGTCGGGTAACACAACCTCCCCATATTGCCGGGCCGTTAGGTACAATTGGTGGGCATCTGCGACATTTTCAGCGACATACAAGAAATCTGCTTATTTTTTGTAACTTTGTGATCAAATGAAAACTAGAGACCAAATATTGACATTTCTCTCTCAGAATAAAAAGCTATTCCGAGAC
>CAZHRV010000126.1:0-2226 GCA_964535035.1 uncultured Rikenellaceae bacterium | reverse complement strand
ATCCTCACGGCGGGTACTGGAGGCAGGAATGTCGATTGACGGGAATATTCTTCTGTTGGAGAGTTTACGGTCGAGCTGGAGCTCCATATTACCTGTTCCCTTGAATTCCTCAAAGATCACATCATCCATCTTTGATCCGGTTTCGGTAAGTGCAGTAGAGAGGATTGTAAGGGAACCGCCGTCTTCTATATTACGTGCTGCACCAAAAAATCTCTTTGGCTTATGCAGAGCATTTGAATCAACTCCTCCCGATAATACTTTACCTGAAGCAGGGGCAGTAGTGTTGAAGGCCCTGGCAAGCCTGGTAATTGAGTCGAGGAGAATAACAACATCATGTCCGCATTCTACAAGTCTTTTTGCTTTTTCAAGGACAATATTTGCAACCCTGCAATGACGTTCAGCCGGTTCATCAAATGTTGAGGCGATAACTTCGGCTTTGACATTGCGGGCCATATCTGTCACTTCTTCGGGCCTCTCATCGATGAGGAGTATCATCAGGTAAACCTCAGGATGATAATTTGCTATGGCATTTGCTATTTCCTGGAGTAATATGGTCTTACCTGTTTTTGGCTGTGCAACAATAAGACCCCGCTGCCCTTTACCGATAGGTGTGAACATATCGATAACCCTTACCGATAAAGTTCCCTCGCCTGGTGTGCAGAGGGTGAACTTCTCATTAGGAAAAAGAGGCGTAAGGAAATCAAAGGGAACTCTGTCCCTGATAAAGTCAGGACTTCTTCCGTTAATCTCATCAACCTTTATCAGAGGAAAGTACTTTTCACCTTCTTTCGGCGGACGGATTGTACCTTTTATAGTATCGCCGGTTTTGAGCCCAAACAGCTTGATCTGTGATTGTGATACATATATATCGTCAGGTGAATTAAGGTAGTTATAGTCGGCTGATCTTAAAAATCCATAACCATCAGGCATGATCTCAAGTACTCCGGTGTTATAAATGATACCTTCAAAATCATAGGGTTTTTCTTTCTTTTCATCCTTGTCGGCGATCTCTTCAGAAGCAGTCGCGTCTACGCTGTGTTCAGAAGTTTCTTTTTTCTGCTCTATATTCTCAGCCGGTTTCTCCTCATGATGATGAGTTTTCTCATCCTTTTTATCAGGAGTATTATCCACATCAGTCTCAACGGCGGGATGGATCTTTTCGGCTGTCTCTACTTTTCCGGGAATATCATTCAGGGCTAAAGGTTCATTTTTTTTATCTTCAGGTTTCTGGTTCTTTGTCCACACTGGTCCTTTTCTGACTTCTATTTCCGGTTCTTTGTTTTTTGCAATATCAGTCCTTTCATCTTTCTTTTCTGATCCTTCAGATACCTCGTATTCTGGTTCTGATGATCTTTTAAGGTCGCCAGGTGAGACTGACATAACCGATTCAGGTGAACGATTGAAAGAGGGTTTATTTGTTCTCGGTCTTCTACCTCTTCTGTAACCCTGATCATGATCACGCTTTGTATTTTGGGGAGACTTTCTATCCCTGTTTTCTGATTTGCTGGCACTTTTTTGCTCAGTGGCTTCAATTGCCTGCTGATCAAGGATTTTATATACCAGATCCTGTTTCTTTAAAGATTCAGCTCTTTTAATTTTAAGTTCTTTTGCAATTTCCCTCAGTTCAGGAAGCAATTTCTTACTTAACTCAAGAATGTCGTACATATGTTAATAATAATAAAATTTAAAGATCTTAATGATTTTATGGAAATCCGGATTAAGGTTTTAATATGAGCGTGGGATGAAATGTCACAAATCTTAAAACCGGGGCAATATTAAATAAAAATGATCGAATATTTCCTGTCAAATGTAAATAAAATGCAACGGTAAAAAATCAAATTAAATAATAACTTGATAATAAGGATGAAAAATAACGGTGCAATATAATAATAATCCCTGATCTTTCAAAAAAAAATAGGGATATAATGTCGGAGTAGTACATTTTTTTATTAAAATTGTAGCTCTTGTCCGGATTTTGTTTGAATATATAAATCAGGCCTGTAGATGCGTCAGTTAAAGATTACTAAACAGGTTACAAACCGTGACACCCCTTCTCTTGACAAATATCTTCAGGAGATAGGTAAAGTGGATCTTATTTCACCTGAGGATGAGGTTACTCTTGCCAGAAGAATAAAATCCGGTGATCCTGATGCTCTTAAAACACTCGTAAAGGCAAATCTCCGCTTTGTTGTATCTGTGGCAAAACAGTATCAGAACCAGGGAATG
>CAZHRV010000125.1:0-13663 GCA_964535035.1 uncultured Rikenellaceae bacterium | reverse complement strand
AAGTGCATCACTTCACGGGGTTCAGCACTCTCCACAACAATGTCGATCTGCATGCGCTTGCGTTTATCGATAAGGTGATGATGAATTGCCGAGACTGCCATCAGCGAGGGTATTGGAGCATGATTCTCATCAATTCCCCTGTCAGATATTATTATATAGTTTTTGCCTTCATCAACTGCTTTTTCCGCATCAAGGCAAAGCTGGTCAACGGCATCCCGGAGTCCATCTGCTCCCCTGTTTGCCTCGAAAAGCATTGAAAGGTTGGCCGCTGAGAATCCCTTGTATCTCAGGTTTTTGACTACCTGAAAATAGGTATTTGAAATCACCGGATTTCTAAACCGGACCATCTTTACATGATCGGGTGATTTGTCAAGCAGGTTTTTCTGGAGTGATCCGAGGTAACCCGAAAGGGTCATTACAAGCTCTTCCCTTATGGGATCGATCGGAGGATTTGTAACCTGTGCAAAAAGCTGCTTGAAATAGTTGAACAGGCGATATGGTTTCCATGAAAGAACTGCCAGCGGGACATCATTACCCATCGAACCGATGGGTTCTTTCCCCGTTGCAGCCATTTCCCTGATGATCTTTTCAATGTCTTCACTTGAATAGTTGAATGAGGTGGCATAGATTTCATATGCCGTTCCTAGATCAGGTGTTACTATGTGGCCCGTCTCTATCTCCTCAAGAGTAACCATATTCTGCTGGATCCATTTTCCATAGGGAAATTCACCGGCCAGCCTGGTTTTAAGTTCATTATCATAGATAATTGTGCCTGATTCAGTATCAACAAGAAGCATTTTGCCGGGTTTAAGCCTTCCTTTTTCCCTAATGTCTTCAGGCGGGAAAGACTGTACTCCTGTTTCCGATCCCATTACAATAAGATCATTTTCCGTGATAAGGTATCTCGAAGGGCGCAGTCCGTTCCTGTCGAGCATCCCTCCAATATAACGGCCATCAGAAAAGATGAGGGAAGCAGGACCGTCCCATGGTTCCATAAATGTGGAATGATAGTGATAGAAGGCCCTTAGTTCAGTTGAAATGGGATTTTTAACATTGATCGATTCCGGGATAAGTACTGACATAGCATAGGGAAGCGATTTACCGCTCATTACCAGGAACTCAAGGACATTATCAAGCGATGCTGAATCGCTCTTCCCGGGTTCTATTATCGGGTAAATCCTTGAAAGGTCACCCAGCATATCCGATTTAAGTAAAGATTCCCTGGCTTCCATCCAGAACCTGTTACCCCTGATAGTGTTTATCTCACCGTTATGCCCCAGCATTCTGAAGGGCTGGGCAAGATCCCAGCTGGGAAAGGTATTTGTACTGAACCTTGAATGAACAAGAGCAATAGCACTTTGCAGACGATCATCAGTCAGATCTGTGAAGTATTCCCTGAGTTGTGTGGATGTAAGCATTCCTTTATATACCAGGACTTTAGTTGAAAGACTAGGTATGTAGAAAAAGCTTTTTTGATTGATCCCGGAATCACGAATTATCTTTTCAACACGTTTACGAATGATATATAGTCTGCGTTCAAGCTCCTCCTGCGGGATATCTGCTTCTAACAGGATCTGCCTGATGTGAGGTTCAGCCGCTAGTGATATTTCGCCAAGGATCGAACTATTTCGCGGAACTTCACGAAAACCGATGAAACCTACATTTTCTTCCATTATGATCTTAAGCAGGATCTCCTCACATTTTACTGCATCCCCATGATCTTTCGGAAAAAAGATAAGACCTGTTCCGAATTGTCCTTCCGGTGGCAGCGTATAGCCCTCGATAAGGTAAAAATCACGCGGAACCTGTATCATAATACCGGCCCCGTCACCGGTTCTGCTATCAGCTCCCTCTGCACCCCTGTGAGTCATGTTAATAAGAATTTCAAGACCCTGACTGATTATGGAATGAGATTTCCTGCCTTTAAGATGGGCGACAAAACCTATTCCGCAGCTGTCATGCTCAAATTCCTTTCTGTATAATCCCTGTCTGTCCGGTTGTTCCGTTTTCATTCTGTTTTCCTCTGTCAGTTATAAAAAAACCGTTCTCTGTTTCTAAGAGAACGGTTATCCCTAATCCAATTCCATATACCATTCTCATTCTTTTTCAGGAAACCTTAAAACTAGAAATAATGATAATATGGTTTTTATTCTTCTCATTTTAACAATGCGTTGCAAATATATTACTTTTTCTTTCAGTTTAATACAAATATCAGTAAAATTATAACTAAATGTAAAAATTTTTCAACAATAGTTATAAACTTAATAATTAACATTGCCTGGTGGATTAATATATTAATATGTCTTTCAGAACAGATGGTTCATTATATTTGTTCCCTGGTCTGTATTAAAGAAGGATAAGATACAGGTTTAGAAAAGTATTTTAAATGAGATCAAAGGAAATGAAAAAACCGGACAATCTTATTCTGATCATTTTTGGAGCTTCGGGTGATCTGGCTTCCAGAAAGCTTATCCCGGCCCTGTTTTCATTGAAATTACAGAATCTGCTGCCTGAAAAGTTTGTCATAATGGGAGCGGGGAGGACACCCTTTTCCGATGAAGATTTCAGGAAGAAAATGAAGGAGGGTATCATTACCTTTTCAGAAGAGAATGATCCGGATGAGCATCAGCTAGAGCAGTTTACCGGCCATTTATCTTATATAAGGATTGACAATACCTCTGCCGGAGACTTTAAAAAGCTGAGGGAAAAACTCCTTGACATGGATAAATCTTATGGAACAGGGAGTAATTACATTTTTTACATGGCCACTCCTCCCGGGATTTATAAGACTGTTTCCGAGAATCTTGCCATGGTGGGGATGGCAGATCAGTCAAAGGGGTTCAGGAGGTTTATTTATGAGAAACCTTTTGGCTATGATCTTGAATCGGGAAGGGCACTGAACAATATTCTCCATGAAATGATAGGTGAGAACCAGATTTACAGGATAGATCATTATCTGGGTAAGGAAACAGTCCAGAATGTGCTGGTTACAAGGTTTGCAAACGGTATCTTCGAACCTCTGTGGAACAGAAACTATATTCACCGTGTGGAGATAACTTCAGCTGAGAGCATCGGTGTGGAAGAGAGAGGCAGTTATTATGATTCATCCGGTGCACTCAGGGATATGGTACAGAATCATATTTTACAGATGACAGGACTAACAGCCATGGAGCCTCCATCCTCACTTGAACCGGATGCTGTTAGAAATGAAATACTGAAAGTATTCCAGTCGCTTCAGCCAGTCAGAGAGGCAGATGTAGCAAAACAGGTTATAAGGGGACAATATACGGGTTCAACAATCCGCGAAGAATGTGTATCAGGTTACAGACAGGAGAAAGGCGTCGCTGAAAATTCGATGACAGAGACATATATAGCAATGAAGTTCTATATAAATAACTGGAGATGGGGTGGAGTACCCTTCTATATTAGAACAGGAAAAAGAATGCCTGCCAGGGTGACCGAGATTGTCATATATTTTAAGAGAACACCCCACCACCTCTTTCAGAGACAGGAGGGGAATTTAATATCTAATATGCTTATTATCAGGATACAACCGGATGAGGGTATCCTGCTTAAATTTGATATGAAGGAGCCCGGCTCCGGATTCAATATCAAGAATGTAAATATGGATTTCCATTATAAAGATCTGGCAGATGTAAGGGTGCCCTCTGCATACGAACGACTTTTATATGATGCCATGACAGGCGATTCAACACTATTTTCTCGTGATGATGAAATAGAAACAGCCTGGAAATTCATAGATCCGATACAGAAAGCCTGGGCAAACAATCCGGGAATAAAACTCTACGGCTATCCTGCAGGTACATGGGGGCCGTCAAATGCAAATGAAATTATTGAAGGTTGCGGCCTTGACTGGCGATATCCCTGCAAAAACCTGACTGATGATGGATTATTGTGCGAGTTGTGATCAGGTTGCCGGTTATGAGGATCGACTGCCATGAGAGGTCCGGAAGAGAATTAAAATATTTTCATAATATATAAAAAGTGAAAGTTACCTATAGAATATTTCCGACAGCACATGATCTGGCAAAGATATTGGCTTCTGAACTTGCTGATCGTATCAGGTCAGCCGAAAAAGATAATTCACCTCTAATTCTTGCACTTTCAGGAGGGAATACTCCACAGCTTTTATTCTCAGTTATTGCTGAAGAGCACCTGGCATCTGTAAACTGGAGCTTTGTACATTTTTTCTGGACCGACGAACGATGTGTTCCCCCTGATGATCCTGAAAGCAATTTTGGTTTGACTGAGAGGTTACTGATTGGAAAAACAAATACTCCCCGGGGAAACATCCACAGGATAAGGGGAGAGAATGATCCGAAAGCGGAAGCTGCCAGGTATTCTGAGGAGATAATGAAATATACCCGTAAGCATAACAGCCTTCCAGTATTTGATATTGTGATTCTTGGAATGGGGGAGGATGGACATGTTGCTTCTATTTTTCCGGGAAACCTTGAATTGTTTCATAGTGAGAGTATTTGTGATATGACAACTCATCCTGTTTCAGGGCAAAAGAGAGTTACTCTGGCAGGAAAAGTTATTAACAATGCTGATGAAATTATATTCATTGTCACAGGTAAGAAGAAGGCAGGTATTGTACCTGAGGTAATCGGGAAAAAGGCGAAAAACTTAAAGTTTCCGGCCGCTCATATTATTTCAAACAGTGGCAAAACGTCATGGCTGCTCGATGAAGAGGCCGGCAGGTTTCTTGTATGATTCCTTAACTGTTAAAAATTTACTGGAATAATTGTGTTGAAATATTTAAATTTGAAAGCGTTTAATACAAAACTTGAAAAGCCATGTCACACGAAAAATCAAAGCAACAGACAAAAATTAAAAAACAGCCTACAAAAACCCTGAAAGAAAAACGTGCTGTAAAAAAAGCAAAGAAAGCCGGAAAGAAATAATAGAACCGAAATATATTACTTTCTTTCAGGCTTTTAACTTATTGGCTTGCAGGTCTTTCCGGTCCTGCAAGTTTTTTATATAAAAGCCGATATTATAAAATAAAAAAAGCCGTCAGGTTATGACGGCTATAATGACAATTAACTTAACTATTCTTGAGCCAGTTTAACATTAACTGCATTAAGTCCTTTTTCCCCTTCAGCAAGTTCAAATGTCACTTCATCATTGTCCTTGATCTTGTCAATAAGACCAGATGCATGTACAAAATACTCATTTTCCGAATCTGCATCCTTAATAAAGCCAAATCTTTTTGACACATTGTAAAATTTTACTGTTCCTTTGTTCATTGTGTTATGTTTTAATAATTAAGGCCACTAAATTAACTATTATTATTCAAAAATTCAAATTGAATAGAGCCGTGATAGTTTTTGAAATGATTTCTATGATTTAATTTGACACTTATTGTATCCGGCCATATTATATGATTACATATTTATATTTTTGTGTCGAATTATAATTGATAAACAAATGAAACAGCTTTTTGTTTTCACAGTAGCAATTTTATTTTTTTTTGCCGGCGTGTATGGTCAGGCAAACTTATTGACTGTTGCTGAAAGTTCTGATTTCAAATCAACATCGAATTACAATGATGTGATGAGCTTTATTGAAAAGCTAAGTAAATCATCGAAATATATCAGGGTTGAAACTATTGCAAAATCGACAGAAGACAGAGACATTCCTTTGTTAATAATAGGTGATCCCCTGCCGTATTCGCCGGCTCAACTTGGTGATGACGACCGTATTGTGATTTATATCCAGGCAAATATCCATGCAGGTGAGGTGGAAGGGAAAGAAGCCGTGCTGATGTTTGCCAGAGATATTCTTTCAGAGAAGGATAATGCATTACTCGAAGATGTGGTGTTCCTGATATGTCCGAATTTCAATCCTGATGGCAATGAGAAGATCAGCCCCGAAAACAGAACCAATCAAAACGGACCGGTAAACGGGGTTGGAGTAAGGTATAACGGACAGTTCCTTGATCTTAACAGGGACGTAATGAAAGTTGAATCACCTGAGGTGGGGGGTCTGTTAACAAAGGTGTTTAATGCCTGGGATCCGGCAGTATTTATGGATTGCCACACAACCAACGGCTCGTATCATGTCGAACCTGTAACATTTACATGGATGGTTAACCCGAGTGGTGACAACTCCCTGATCCGTTACATGCGTGACAGAATGATACCGGAAATGTCAGAAACTCTTTGTAAGAAATATAATGTTGAGAACTGCTGCTATGGTGAGTTTAGAAACATGATGAAACCGGAAGAAGGCTGGTACTACGATGCTGCTGAACCAAGATATATGAGTAATTATTACGGCTTACGCAACAGGATCGGAATTCTTAATGAGAATTATGTCTATGCCGATTATAAATCACGTGTCTATGGTTGTTACTTTCTGATAAAATCACTTTCAGAATATGCATCAGCTCATAAAACAGAGATTATTGATATGCTCCGTGAAGTTGACGTAAAAACCATCACACGTGGATTGAATCCGGATGCAAAAGATTCATTTGCAATAGAATACAATGTAAAGCCAGCTCCGGAGGAGATAACTATCAAGACTTTTGAGGTTGAGCCCGTAAATGATCCAAATGTATGGCCGCCTTTTAAGAGAACCGACAGGCAGAAAACTGTAACAGTACCATATTTTGTCGATTATTTTCCTGTGAAGAGTGTAAAATTTCCTTTCGCATATCTAATAACAGTGAATAACATGGATGTTATTAATCTTCTTAAGCTTCACGGATTAAGGCTGGAAAAACTGGAGGAAGCCTCAACTCTGGAGGTCGACAGGTTTGAGATTAACGGACTAAAGGGCTCAGCACGGTTGAACCAGGGTCATTATACAAATACAATAACAGGGAAATTTGTTAGAGATACTATCGATTTCCCTGCCGGCACACTGGTGGTCAGGACGGCGCAGCCTCTTGCTAATCTTGCAGCTTATCTTCTTGAACCACAGTCGAATGATGGATTACTGACATGGAATTATTTCGATCGTTACCTTGTGCCACAGTGGGGAAGTGGCTATTATCCATATCCTGTATACAAGGTAATCAGTAAAACCGATATCACATCTGTCCCGTTTCTACTTCCTGGTCCACTTATCGAATACGGTAATAACCGATAAAACGTTACCTTTTTCATTAAAAAAGTCACGGCATGAACTTCCTCCCATAGTTGCAGGCTGCCAGATATCTTTTATGTGCGGATAATTTCATTTTTTCATTTTACTTATGATTTATATGGGCAATTTTAATTTATTATACTATCCCAATTCATGATATTTTAATAACATTGTAAATTACTTTATTTTTTTCAGATCTTTAATTATCAAATAACCAGGTAAAAAGGGCTGAACATGAGAAAATGGCGTATTGAAGATTCCGTAGAATTATATAACATAAACGGTTGGGGTGTTGATTATTTTTCGATTAACGAAAAAGGTAATGCTACTGTAACTCCGCTGAAAGATGGCGTCACGGTTGATCTTAAAGAGCTGCTTGACGAACTCAGCCTTGCAGATGTTTCAACTCCTGTACTGTTGAGGTTTCCAGATATTCTGGATGACCGTATTCTGAGTATCTCAAAATGTTTTAAATCAGCTTCGGAGGAGTATGGTTACAATGCGCAGAATTTCATAATTTATCCCATCAAGGTAAACCAGATGAGACCGGTGGTGGAGGAGATTGTGAGTCATGGCAAGAAATTCAATATCGGGCTGGAGGCCGGATCAAAACCCGAGCTTCATGCAGTTATTGCCATAAATACAGATCCCGAATCGCTTATAATATGTAACGGATATAAGGATGAAGATTATATTGAGCTGGCACTTCTTGCAAAGAAGATGGGAAAGCGTATTTTCCTTGTTGTTGAGAAGCTTAATGAACTAAAACTAATTGCCTCAATATCAAAACGTTTAAAAATCAAGCCCAACCTGGGTATTCGCATCAAACTGGCAAGTGTGGGAAGCGGAAAGTGGGAAGAATCCGGCGGTGATAACAGCAAGTTCGGTCTGACCTCAAGCGAATTGCTTGAGGCAATTGACTTCCTGGAGAGAAATAAGATGAGGGACTCTCTGAAGCTTATCCACTTTCATATAGGCAGCCAGGTTACCAAGATCAGGAGAATAAAGATTGCATTGCGTGAGGCCTCACAGTTTTATGTGCAGCTTCGGAAAATGGGTTTTAATGTCGAATTTGTGGATATTGGCGGCGGACTGGGAGTTGATTATGACGGAACACGCTCCTCGAACAGTGAGAGCAGTGTCAATTATAATCTTCAGGAATATGTAAATGATTCGGTCAGCACTTTTGTTGATGCCAGCGATAAAAATAACATTCCGCATCCCAATGTAATAACAGAATCAGGACGTTCGCTGACGGCACATCACTCTGTGCTGGTATTTGAAGTTCTTGAAGCAACAACCCTGTCGTCATGGGATCCTGAAGAGGAGATAAGTGATAATGATCATGAACTGGTAAGAGAACTTTATACTCTCTGGGAAAATATTAATCAGCCAAGGATGCTGGAAACATGGCATGATGCCCAGCAAATAAGGGAAGAGGCTCTCGACAGGTTCAGTCTGGGTCTGATTGACCTGAAGACCAGAGCACAGATAGAACGGCTTTTTTGGTCGGTGGCACGTAAAGTAAACCAGATCGTAAAGAATACTAAACATGTACCTGATGAACTCCGGCAGATATCACGGATCCTTTCAGATAAATATTTCTGTAACTTTTCTCTTTTTCAGTCTCTTCCGGATGCGTGGGCTATTGACCAGATATTCCCGATAATGCCCATCCACAGGTTGAATGAGGAGCCTTTTGTGTCAGCCACAATACAGGATATAACATGTGATTCCGACGGGAAAATAGACAATTTTATTGCCACCACCAACTCACCCCATTACCTTCCGGCACATCCCTTAAAAGCCAAGGATCCATACTATATGGGTGTTTTCCTTGTAGGAGCATACCAGGAAATACTGGGTGATCTTCATAACCTTTTCGGCGATACTAATGCCGTACATGTTTCGGTGGATGAAGACGGGTATAAAATCGACCAGGTTATTGATGGGGAATCTATTGCAGAGGTACTTGACTATGTTCAATACAGTGCCAAGAAAATGGTACGTACTGTTGAGACCTGGGTCACAACCTCCGTAAAAAGCGGTATCATTACACTGGAGGAGGGCAGGGAATTCCTGTCAAACTACCGGTCAGGCCTTTATGGGTATACCTATCTTGAGTAGGTCATTCCGCTGATAATGTTGTATATAAATCAGAAAATAAGAATAATCGCAGATTTTAGTTGTTTTCACATATTCTTATGTGTTAATAATTGTGAGTTTTTAATTTCTAAAAACAAAATATTTCCTAACTTGGAGTTTTTATTTCCTGATCAATGAATGATAAACTCTAACCTTTTTAATTATTAAACTTATGAGCAACTCTACTTTTAATTTTAATTCTTTTATTAAGGAATCAATTGATGTCCTTGTAAAACCGAAAACTTACTTCTCGACAATGAAGACAACGGGAGGTATTGCAGAACCTTTAATCAAAGCAGTTCTTTATGGAGTAATAGCAGGTATTATTGCTTTGATTTGGGGACTGTTGAAGATTGGGGGTTCTATCGGAATATTTGGTGGAGCAGTCGGCGTAATGATGTTTATCTGGTATATCATCGCTGCCATAATAGGACTCTTCATCGGGGCCGTAATCATGCTGATTATCTCTGCAATCTGCAAGGGAAGCACTGATTTCGAAGCTAATGTGAGAGTTACAGCATCAGTAATGGTGATCATGCCTATTGGTGCACTGCTTGGATTTATATCAGGTCTGAATTCTATGGCCGGATCTATTGTAAGTCTTTTAGTAAATCTTTTTGCACTGTATCTGATTTTTCATGGACTTGTTCAAGCTCTTAAGGCTAAACCGAGTTCTTCAAAAGTGCTTACCATAATCCTGGCCGCCCTTCTGGTTCTCTTCTTCATTATTGGCCTGGGTGCCAAAAAGGCAGCTAACAAATTCCTGGATGATTTTAAAAGTCAGGACTTTCAAGAGATGATTGAAGATCGGGAAACTGATTAGCTGAAATACTAAGTTTAACCTGCGCCAGATCAGTGCTTTTATGCCAGCATCTGGCGCTTTTTTTCTGTACGGTACAATAAGAGAAATAGTTTTTATACTTTTATTCGCTTGTCTTTTATGTAGACAGGCAGAGTTCTAAAGTATAATAATACTGCTCATGCAAATAAAAAACTGGGTCTTTTCAAAGAATATTTTTATTGTCCTGGCATACAGAATATTACTTGTTCTGTTTCTCTTTTCTCTCTGTAGGGTAGCTTTTTATATATTCAATATTAAAATGTTCCCGGGTATAAGTCCCGGGGAATTTCTGTCAATAATGAAGGGCGGACTGTTGTTTGATATATCGGCAACAGTATATATAAATATGCTCTTCATAGTCCTGAGTCTTTTACCCTTCGATATCAGATATAATACGATCTATCAGTCAGTTCTGAAATATATCTTTTTTGTTACTAATGGTCTGGCTTTTGCTGCAAGCACAGCCGATTTTGTTTATTACAGGTTTGTTTTTAAAAGGGCAACAGCTGATGTTTTTGGCACGTTTGAAAATGAAACTAACAATATTAAACTGTTTTTTAAATTCCTGCTTGATTACTGGCCGGTTACTCTCTTCTGTGTACTGATCTGGTTTTTGATGGTATTCCTCTATAATAGGGTTAAGGTCAAAAAGCCGGAACCTGCAAACAGAATCGTTTATTATATAGTCAATGTACTGATGATTCCATTGGTCGCTGCTCTTGTTATTGGTGGTGCCCGTGGGGGGTACAAACATTCAACAAGACCTATAACAATCAGTAATGCAGCACGTTATGTTGACAATCCAAGGCATGTAGCTATTGTCCTGAATACACCCTTCAGCCTCCTGAGGACCTCAGGTCAGAAGTCACTTAAGAGGCATGAATTTTACAGCTCGGAAAGGTTAGATGAGTTATATAATCCGCATTATGTTCCGAAAGGAGAGAAGTCCTTCAGAAATGAGAATGTTGTAATATTAATTCTGGAAAGCTTTGCCCGCGAATATATCGGATATTTTAACAGAGATCTGGAAGGCGGTACCTATACCGGTTATACACCCTTTATTGATTCATTATTGACGAAGAGCCTTACATTTGAAGTGTCTCTATGCAACGGAAGGAAATCAATTGATGCCATGCCTTCCATACTTGCCTCACTGCCATCACTTGAAACTCCTTATATTATTTCTCATTATGCCAACAACGAGATAAATGGTCTTGCTTCACTGTTAAGGAGAAAAGGGTATTATACGAACTTTTTCCATGGTGCACCAAACGGTTCAATGGGATTTGATTCATTTACCAGGATGTCGGGATTTGAGGATTATACAGGTCTCGATCAATATCCCAATAAAGATGATTTCGACGGTGTATGGGGTGTATGGGATGAGCCTTTCTTTTTGTTCTTTGCTGATAAGCTGGATTGTTTTCCGGAGCCTTTTTTTGCTTCAATATTTTCAGTCTCTTCCCACCATCCGTTTAAAGTACCTGGAAAATATAAAAACAAGTTCAAAAAAGGACCTGCACCGATAGCAGAAGTTATTGGCTATACTGATTATGCTCTCGGAAAATTCTTCAGGAAAATCTCTGATGCTCCATGGTTCAGTAACACTTTATTTGTTATTACAGCAGACCATACAAATGAAACGTTACATAAGGAATATCAGAATGATTTTGGTGTGTATAACGTTCCAATTATTTTCTACAAACCCGGCAGTGACCTTAAGGGAATGAAGAACCGGATAGCTCAGCAGATTGATATCATGCCCACGATCCTTAATTATCTGGGATATGATGAGGAGTATATCGCTTTCGGTAACGATCTTTTTGATGATTCTTATGAATCATTTGCATTTAATACAAATGGAAGTGTATATCAGTTTTACATGAAAGATTATATTTTTGAAATGGTTGATAACAAACCTGTGGGATTATATAATTTTAAAAAGGATAGAATGCTTGAATCAAATCTTCTGGACGAGGCGCCAGATCTTGCAAAAAAAATGGAAGAGAAGTTAAAGGCTGTTGTTCAATCATATAACAGCCGACTTCTGGATAATGATATGATTGTAAGAAAATAATAAAGCAAAATAATGATTAAAATATATGATCATGAAATCTCGTCGTCAGTTTCTGAAGTTAACAGGAACAAGTATTCTCGCAGCCGGTGTTACTCCGGTTTTAGGATCGCCTGTTCACAGGATTGCCGAAAAAAAAGAAGCTGCAATTGATAGCTTTTCATTGGGGATGGCCGGTTATACATTTGCCAGATTCAATGTGGACGATACAATCAAAATGATGAAGCGGATTGGAGTTATAAATATTTCCCTCAAGGATTTCCATATGCCGCTGAACAGTACTCAGGAACAGATCACCAGAGTAGTTGATAAATTTAATGATGCAGGCATTAATGTATACACTGTAGGAGTGATCTATATGAAAACACCCGAATCAGTAGATCAGGCTTTTGAATATGCAAAGATGGCCGGGGTGAATATGATAGTCGGAGCGCCAAATTATGAACTTCTTCCCCATGTTGAGAAGAGGATCATGGAGTATAATTTACGTATGGCAATTCATAATCACGGACCGGATAATCCTTTATATCCAAACGCGACTGATATATGGGATCACGTGAAAGATTTAGATCCTAGAATCGGCATTTGTATTGATATAGGACATACTGTCCGTGACGGACATGATCCTGCAGATGATATAGAAAGATATAAGGATCGTATCTATGACCTTCATCTCAAAGATGTTGATAAAGCTTCAAAAGAGGGGAAGACTGTTGAAATAGGGAGGGGAATAATAGATATCCCTGATGTCGTTGCAACACTTCGTAAAATTAATTACACGGGCAAATGCAGTCTTGAATTTGAAAAAGATATGGAGGATCCCCTAGCCGGAATTGCTGAATCGACAGGTTACTTCAAAGGTATATTAGCCTGTAAATAAAAACATTATAATATTTATAACCTTTTTACATACAGCGGAATGAAGAGGTTACTTAATATTCTGCTCATAAATCTGGGAATCCATTATAGGATTGATCCTGATTATTCTGCATTATTTTTTCCCTCCGGATCAGATAAATGATCTGTGCATTTGACAGGCTGTATGGCTCCAATAATTGCAAAAATCCACGTAAAAGGAAGTGGCAAAGTAAGCTCCCTGCTGTCAGACTTTTTTGTTGAGCAATGATTATCGTGGACCATCTTATTCACCGATTATTTTTATCAGTTTCCCTGCTTGTACCTGGTCTGTCAGTTCAAGATTGTTAAGCAGAGCCAATTCTTCCATCTGATCCTGTTTCATACCGTAATAAGTGAAAGCGTTTTCAAGGGAGCCGGTCCGGAATACTCTTTTGATCAGTATCTTTTTGGATTTTACATTTATTTTTGAAGCATCGGTAAGAACGGAAAAGGATTTCATGGATGATTCAAATGAGGCTGAGTAAGTATTAAAATCAGTATCAGTTGACACGCCATGCAGGATATAATAGATATTGTTATAATCGATAAAATAGGACAATACCTGGGTTATTGACTCAGCGCCTGTT
>CAZHRV010000124.1:0-44868 GCA_964535035.1 uncultured Rikenellaceae bacterium | reverse complement strand
GCTGCAACCTACTGCATATCGTGTATTTTTAATACCAACAGAACCAAAGTACAAAGCTATTATATAAAATGTGGTATCGGTGGTTCCCTGCATTGTACAGGCCAGGCGCCCAATAAATGAATCAGGTCCGTAGGTAGTCATGGCATCCACCATTAATCCCCTGGCACCGCTGCCGCTGAGAGGTTTCATAAATGCAACCGGCAGAGCCCCTGTAAACCTGGTATCCAGACCAAGCCATGAGAAGAATGCAGTGATACCGGAAATAATAAAGTCCATGGCACCCGATGCCCTGAATATGCCAATGGCCACCAGGATAGCCACAAGAAACGGGATGATCTTTATTGCAATAGAAAATCCCTCTTTTGCACCTTCAATGAAGGCATTATACACATTGACCTTTTTTACCAGTGCAAGGACGATAAAGACCATTATTATAAGTATCAGAATAAAATTAGCTGCAAATGTTGAAATTGCTGACACCTGTTCTTTCGGCAGGCTGCTGAAATAGAGTATTATACCTACTATAATTGCTGTCAGTCCGCCGAGATATGCAAGTACAACCTTATCGAAGAGATTAATTTTCTGCATAACAGCCACACCTATCAAACCCGCTACTGATGCAAAGAAAGTCGATATCAGAATAGGAATAAAAATATCGGCCGGGTTGGCAGCTCCGAGCTGCATCCTGTAAACAATAACACTTACCGGGATGACAGTGAGACCTGCAGCATTCAGTACAAGGAACATGATCTGTGCATTGGAAGCAGTCTCCTTGTCAGTATTCACCTCCTGCATCTCTTTCATGGCTTTAAGTCCTACGGGTGTTGCAGCATTATCGAGGTTAAGCATATTTGCCGCAATGTTAAGCATTATTGATCCATAAGCAGGATGCCCCTTTGGCAATCCCGGGAACAGTCTTTCAAACAGAGGTCCCATTGCCCTGCCCAGGATTTTGACAACCCCGCCTTTTTCGCCAACCCTCAGCAACCCCATCCAGAGGGTTAAAGCTCCCGTTAATCCCAGTGAGATCTCGAAACCGGTCTTCGCATTATCGAAAACTGCATTAACCAGATCGTTGAATATCTGAGTATTACCTGTAAAAACAAGCTTCCCGAGAGCAACAAGGAATCCGATGATAAAAAAGGCGATCCAGATGTAGTTTAAGGCCATAAAAAATAATTGATCAACTAAGATAAATATTTAAGTCGAAAGTCGAAATGCAAATTTAAAGCACGGATTTGAATTATCGTTTAATCTGCAAATGATCAACGTATCAAATGACAAGTCGCTCCTCCCGCTGATTTATCCTTTCACAGGTCGAAGACACTGACCGACGAAGGAGCGTCAGTGCCGTATCCTTTAGTACTGTCATGCAGGTCGTGCAGGTCGTGCAGGTCATGCAGGTCATGCAGGTCGTGCAGGTCATGCAGGACTTGTTTTACAAAATTCTCTATGCTCCAGTGGTTTCTTCACAAATACTTGCGAAAAAGTAAATTTTTATTTACCTTTACAAGATAATATTTGTGATAATAATGAATGAAATGTTCTGAACTTTACAGAATATTAACAAAAGATGGCTGGTATCCTGTGTCTCAAAGAGGCTCTCATGTAAAAATGAAACATGCTAAGAAACGAGGGACTTTAATATTCCCGAATCATGGAAGTCAGGAAGCTGGTAAGGGGCTTGAAAAAAAAATACTCAAAGATGCCGGATTAATAGCGGATAATTGAAAAAAGACATCATGAAAACTACAAATAGGAAAATAAATATGATTGTAGAGAAGACAGATACAGGATTTTCTGCTTTCTCTGATAACTATCCTGTCTTTACAACGGGAAGAACAATACCTGAATTATTTGATAATACACTCGAAGCTGCTAATTTATATTTTGAAGATGAGGAATTATTAATAACTCAGGAAAACATAAAGTATGAAATAGACTTTAAACAGTTCTTTCAATACTACAAAGTGCTTAATGCCAGGTTTCTTGCCGCTAAAATCGGGATGAATCCGACTTTACTTTCGCAATATGTACAAGGCCGTAAGAAGCCTTCTGACACACAAACCGAAAAGATCCTGCTGGGAATTCATCAAATTGGAAAAGAATTATCCGAAATAAGTCTGATTCACAGACGTTAATAACAGGCAGGATTAGTCTTCTCACTCCCCTCTGAGCCATGAACTCTTCCGCTTCGCAGAACTTCGTCGCTTTGCTCCTTAATTTTACAAGTCTTGCGGTCTTGCAAGTCGTATAGTTTTTACTCATTTTGGGACTTGCATGACCGTCAATACTCAAGGAACGAAGTGACGCAGTTCCGCAAATACTCGATTATATGATATTCCCCTTTAGCAGACTACTGCAATAACATTTTCGTTTTCTTCTTTTTACATCATCTTTAAATAGTATTTATTCAATCATCATATTTTATTACCCTTATTCGTTTAATAGTTTTAAAGCCCAAATTGTTACTATATATTTTATTTATATTTAATATTTATTTATTTTTATATAAGCTTATAACATTTAGTCAGGAAAACAGGAAGAAAACTTACTGCATCAATTTGAAGTATAGCCTAAAAATTCATTAAACTTTAATGTCATGAAAATGAAATTATTAAAAGTATTTTGTACTATGTTCATGTTTGGATTTAGTATTCAGGTAATTTCACAGGATATTGTTCTTCCGAAGCCTGATAGAACCGGTGGAAAACCACTGATGGAGGCTCTGAACGAAAGACAATCCACAAGGACTTTTACTGAAGGTAAGATTTCTGAACAGCAGCTTTCTGATCTTTTATGGGCTGCCTGGGGTATAAATCGTCCGGAAAGCAAAATGAGGACAGCACCTTCAGCACGTAATATGCAGGAAATAGATGTTTACGTTTCGATACAAAGCGGCTTATACCTGTATTCGGCTGAAACACATACCCTGAAACAGATCCATAACAGGGATATCAGGTCACTGTGCGGAACACAGGATTTTGTGGCAACAGCACCACTCAATCTTATCTATGTAGCTGATATGGGAAAGCTGGGGAAAAATGAGGGAGATGAGATCACGGAAACTGATCTCCTGTGGCCCTATGCAAATACCGGTTTCATTGCCCAGAATGTTTACCTCTATTGTGCGTCTGCGAATCTCGGCTGCGTGGTAAGAGGCATGATACCCAAAGCTAAGCTTGCGCCAGAGATGGGATTGAGATCAAATCAGGTTATTATTCTCGGACATACCGTTGGTGTACCGGTGAAATAAGAAGTCGTGTAAAACAGGCGTCAGGAGGCAGGTATCAGCCTTTTTTCATCGTATAAACGGAAACTATGAAGAGATAAATCATACAGAGTACAAGAAGCGACATACCTATTGCCACACTGCTCATATCGCCTATCCAACCTATCATCAAGGGAATAACCGCTCCTCCGCTGATGGCCATCATAACCAGTCCTGAAATTTCATTGCTTCTGTCCGGGAACTTACCTATTGTAAGTGAAAAGACCAGGGGCCAGATATTGGCAACAGCCAGTCCTGTCATGAATACCAGTACCCATGCTATTACAGTAGATTTCACGATAAGTATCAACACAAGACACACAATACCCAGTACTGATGTCCATATAAAGAATTTATTTGAAGAATACTTCGTGAGTATTATAGCACCCAGGAAAGTACCCAGCATACGACCCAGGAAATAGACACTTCTTCCGGATTCCCCGGCTGTCTGTGCCATACCAAACTGCTTCATCAGAAACTGACCTGAATTGGAATTAAAACCAACATCCACACCAACTACGAGGAATATGGAGATTACCATCAACAATATATAATTATTACCAAGCAGCTTAAAAGATGAAGCCAGAGACGGTTTGAAATCCTGTTTCGATTCTTCAATCTTAACATTACCGAGCCATATAACTGTCAGTATGGATACGATCCCGAAAACGAGGAGCATAAGTTTCCAATCGCCGAATTTTGAGGCACAAAAAGCTGCTGCAGGAGCACCAATCATAGAACCTATAGCCTTAACAAACTGTGAGAAGCTCAGGAAACTTGACCGGCGGTCACCCGGAACCACATCCACCATGAGCGGATTTGCCGATACCTGGACAATGGTATTCCCGATTCCCAGGAGAGAAAAACCGGTCAGCACCACTGCAAAGGAATAGAAAACAAAAGGCAGGAGTAATCCCAGAGCTGTTACTCCCATACCTATATTCAGCATAAAACGTTTACCAAGACGTGCCTGCAGTACACCTACAGGGACAGAAAGGAGAAGAAACCACAGAAAGGCAACGGAGGGTATAAGCTGGGCTATTGTTGCACTCAGGCTCATATCCAGGCTTACACGGTCAACTCCAATGCCTACAAGGTCAACAAAGCTCATCACGAAAAATGCCATCAGCACAGGGGCGATCTTCGAGACATTGATTTTTTGCGTGTTCATAATTTTCAGGTTCAAGGTCACATCAATGGCAACGCATGTTGTACTGATTTCCAGAAATCATCATCAAGGAGATATGCGCTTCCAAATAATGCGGCATCTTCCTTAAGAGTTGAGAGAGATACCTTACAGGTGCAATTCTCCTTTTTCAGCCTCTCTTCAAAAACATCTCCGAAAAGATAATAAGCATAGGATATATTACCGCCAATAACAAGTATTTCAGCTTTAAATTTTTTAAGCCATGGGGCAAGGAAGAGACCCAGATCATTACCGAATTCAGTAAAAATATCTGCTACAATATTATCCGAAGAAGCCATCTCAGAAAGTTCTTTGACACCTGGAAGCTCTTTCCCGGTCTGACTTTTATATCTGCCTAATAATCCGCGTGTTGAGAAATAGTCATCTGCTATTCCGTTTTTATAGAGAAGGTGATAGACACAGCCAAGTTTAGGAACTTCAGGTCCGTCAACTATAGGGATCTTTTTGCTTATAAAAGCAGAGCCAAAGCCGGTACCCAGGGTTACAGACATGGAACGATCGACATTTGCAGCCTTACCTATTACCGCCTCACCGACGGCAAAAGCTGATACATCATTCATAAATCTGATAAGGAAATCATCCGGAACACCAAGGTTGCTGGCAATTGCATCAGCAATATTGAAGCCATAGAGATTCTCATATTTAGCTACCCCCTTTATATAACAGATCCCCTTAACATAATCAAAAGGACCGGGCATGGCAAATCCAATGCCTCTGACTTTTTCAGCCGGTACTTTTTTAAGGGCATCATAAAGCGTATCCGTCCAGTTACTGATTATTACATTAGCATGAGCCTGGTTATTTACTGCTCTCTCCGATATAGTATCCTTAAGAACATTCCCCGAAGAAAGATCAACTGCGGCACAAGTGATATGGCTCCCTCCTATATCAGCACCGATAACAAGATTTTGTTTCATCATATAATATTGTAATAATATTGGCTTTGAAAATATTCAAATTTGTTGTCAATGCAAAATAATATATCTGCAAATATGCTATCTGCGGGAGATATAACTTTGAATGATAAACTGATTTTTTTCATATAATAATTGATATTGTTTGCCTAATTTTAGAAAAACAATATTTCTGTTTTTATTTAATCTTCGTTAGATAAATCTTCTTTAAAAAATTATCAATTATAAATAGTCAATAAATACGATAAATATTAATATTCAAAACTCGACTTATCCATGCTAAAAGTTACAAAAGAAGATGCGCTTCTCTATCATAGCAGAAACCGTCATGGGAAAGTAGAAGTGATACCAACAAAACCCTTTAGTACTCAAATTGATTTAAGCCTTGCTTATACTCCTGGAGTTGCCTTTCCATGCCTTGAGATAGAAAAGAATCCGGAGGATGTTTACACCTTTACAGCAAAGGGGAATCTTGTTGCTGTAATCTCGAACGGAACAGCAGTACTGGGACTTGGTGATATCGGTGCCATGGCAGGAAAGCCTGTGATGGAGGGTAAAGGACTCTTGTTCAAGGTCTTTGCCGATGTGGATACATTTGACATTGAGGTTGATGAGAAGGATCCGGAAAAGCTTATCGAGATATGTGCAAAGATCGCCCCGACATTTGGCGGCATAAATCTTGAGGATATAAAAGCTCCTGAATGCTTCGAGGTTGAAACAAAGCTCAAAGCGATGCTTGATATTCCGGTATTCCATGATGACCAGCATGGAACTGCAATTATTTCAGGGGCAGGGCTTCTTAATGCCCTGGAGATAACCGGCAAGAAGATTGATAAGATCAATATGGTCATTTGCGGGTCAGGTGCAGCAGGAATATCGTGTGCCAGATTTTATGTTTCGCTTGGAGTAAAGAAGGAAAACATAGTTATGGTCGATATTAACGGTGTGATCAACCGGAAGAGAAAAGATCTTAACAAATACCAACTGGAGTTTGTAACTGACAAGAATGTTGATACCCTTGCGCAGGCAATGAAAGGAGCAGAAATGTTCCTTGGTGTTTCAGCAGCTAATATAGTGTCGAAGGAAATGCTTGCATCAATGGCAAAAAATCCGATTGTTTTTGCAATGGCCAATCCAAATCCTGAGATCTCATATGAAGATGCGATGTCAACAAGAGATGATCTGATCTTTGCAACAGGCAGGTCGGATTATCCAAACCAGATTAATAATGTTCTCGGATTTCCCTTCATTTTCCGGGGTGCCCTGGATGTAAGAGCCTCAACTATAAATGAAGAGATGAAACTGGCAGCATCAAAAGCCATTGCAGTCCTCACAAAAGAACCGGTTCTGCCTTCGGTGCTTAAAGCATATAATATTGACAAACTTGTATTCGGCAAAGATTATATCATACCGAAACCTCTTGATCCCAGGCTTATATCATGCGTAGCATCAGCAGTAGCACGGGCTGCTATGGATACAGGTGTGGCAAAATTTCCAATAAAAGACTGGAATGCTTACAGGATTAGCCTTGATAAAAGACTGAGCGACCATATCAGGAAGATTGGGGAATTGAATATATAGCCCCCCTTTGGGGGGGGTGGGGGGTCAGATGATATTTTTCTTCTGTTTGCGTTCAGACACCTGCCTGCTGATTTTTTTCTCAAACATTGAGACAATAATATCAGCACATTCATAAATGTTAAATGAAAAGCGGTTGATGGTGACATCAAAAAGGAAATCGATGTTAACCGATTTCTTTTCGAGGAATGTGGTTATGAGGTTGTGACGTCTTTCGTCGGTGTCGACGATATATTCTTCAGCTGCCTCTATTTCCATTTCCTTCTTTTTCATTACATTCTCTACTCTCCAGTAAAATGGCGCTATCAGTCTAACATGAAGTGAATCTACTATATTACGGGCTATAGAGACTCCTCCCCTGCCAACAAGAATAACATTTCCCTCTTTGCAAATCGCCAGTACCACATCCTTAATGGCTTTTTTGACCCTTTCATCACTCACAAATCCACCGGAAAAGGCCATGATCATCTCCGACATATTGGTGAGCTCCATTCCCTTATAATAATTTTCTACCCGCTGTGAATCGGTATTCAGCTCTTTTGCTATGGCATAGATAATATCTTTATCAACCCACTTCCACTTATTGGTACCGGTTCTCCGGTTCATGTTATCCACAACATTTTTAGCAATCTGACGGGCATCACATCCAGTCTGACGTGATATTGTTATTACCGGCCCTTCTTCCATTCCGGTATTGCTAAGGATCGATTCCCTGTAACGGCCATCAAAATAATCAAAGAATTTTTCCATAATGCCTGTCTCCTTTCCTTGATATAAACTTAAAGATGCTGGTAAAAATATCCTGTTAATAACTCTAACTAAGTAACTTATCCCGTATATCAACCGGATGGGAAAACCATTGTTCCCAGCGCAATTCCAGCGGAATTTTTATCGTTAAAAATTACTAAAAAAAATTGAAACCTGAAAATTTTTTTTACCGGACGCAACTTTTAACCTCACTGCAATATCTTTATTAAGAAGAAGGTATAACAGATATCAATGGCGGGATTTTTTCTGGAAATATAATGCCAAAATGAGAAGGTCAGTTATAAACATCAAAATATTATTTCTTGTCATTCTGTTGATTGCAGGATGTAAAAAGAGTGATTTCTCATTTAGCAGTCAGGTGATCTTGTTTCAGTACGATCATGTACGGGGAACCAATCATCAGGGTTTCATCATTGACAGTGAAGGAAATGTTTTCACATACAATACCGATGGAGTGAATTTTCCCGACAGGGATCTGGAAATAAGCCAGAACAAGGTTGATGAATATTTAGGCCAATGTGAGTTTTCAGGTATAAAAATCACCGGTGAAGAATTATTAAAATATGCAAGATACATTGAATATATAGCATCAAGCAAAGTAACAGCTCCCCATGACACAGGTGATGATACAGGAACTATCCGGTTCATCTGCTACCAGTTTGAAGAAAACCCGGGTCTGTACAATGGCCAACTGATAAAGATGGAGGGTGATTGCACAAGGAAGAACCTCAATTTCTACTCAAGAAAAGTCTCATTATGGATGAGAGAAATCGTCGGAGAATTATCAATTGAATAATCCATTCCAAAACATCCATACTCCAATTTATTTCTTTAAGAATAGTAATACTCCTCTTGAATATTATTGTGATTTTTTTATCTTTACTCAACACTAATTAATTTCTTAAATCATTTAATTTATGCACTATGAGCGAATCCATTTTTTCCAAACCTGAAATAGTCTGGTTCATTATTGGACTTGTTCTCTTACTCCTTGAGCTTGTTATGCCGGGATTTGTGATCTTCTTCTTTGGCGTCGGGGCCTGGGTTACAGCCCTATTATGTCTGTTTACCGAGCCAGATATCAACATCCAGGTTATTGTTTTTGCAGTAAGTTCAGTTCTTACTCTTCTGCTCTTCAGAAGAATGATAAAGAACAAGTTTCTTTACAACAAAGATGACCGGTCTGAAGCTGTTGAGGATGAATTTACAGGGAAAGAGGCTGTTGCGGTTAATGACTTCGGGCCTGGTAAAACTGGTAAAGTAGAATTTAAAGGTACATCATGGAATGCAGAATCAGAATCAGACATTAAAACAGGTCAGAAAGTAACAATAAAACAAAAAGAAAATATTAAATTAAAAGTCGAACCTAAAAACTAGTAACATGACAGGATCAATTACCTTCATACTTATTGGTGCAATTCTTCTCGGATTCATCCTTATTGCATCAATGATAAAAGTTGTTCCCCAAAGGACAGCAATCATCGTTGAGAGGCTGGGTAAATTCAGGGCAGTTTATACAGCCGGTTTCCAGGTCCTTATTCCCTTTATCGACAAAGTCAGATACAGGCATACACTGAAAGAACAGGCCATTGATGTAGCGTCACAAATCTGTATCACGCGCGACAATATTGCCGTTGAAGTTGACGGAATCCTTTATCTTCAGGTACTGGATCCTCAAAAAGCTTCATACGGTATTGATAACTACCGATTTGCATCTATCCAGATTGCACAGACAACAATGAGGAGCGTAATAGGTAAGCTTGAGCTCGACAGGACCTTCGAAGAACGGGAAACAATAAATTCCGCAATAGTGGAGGCAGTTGATAAGGCCAGTGATCCATGGGGTGTTAAGGTAGCTCGTTATGAAGTGAAGAATATTTCCCCGCCGCAGAGTATCAAAGATGCGATGGAAAAACAGATGAGGGCAGAAAGGGAAAAGAGGGCCATCATCGCTGAATCGGAAGGAACCAAGCAGGCCAAGATAAATGTTGCCGATGGTGATAAACAGGAGCTCATAAAAAAATCAGAGGGCGAAATGCAGAAACGTATCAATGAAGCTGCCGGACGTGCTTCGGAAATTGAACAGGTGGCAAAAGCAACAGCTAACGGATTGAGGGCTATTTCTGCAGCAATATCTGAAGAAAACGGACTGAATGCAGTTAACCTCCGGATAGCTGAACAATACCTTGGTGCTTTCGGAAAACTCGCTAAAGAGAATAATACAATTATCCTCCCATCTAACCTGGCGGATATATCAAGTATTGTTGCTACAGCAACATCCGTATTTAACGAGGTGAAGGATAAAAAGAAATAACGAACTTATACTTATTCATTCCCTTGAGAGGTTATAAGCCCCCGGTCCCGAGTACTCGGGACCACACCCTGAAGGGGGTTTAATACTTCAATATTTAGCAGTTTTCAATTAAATGTAGAGTATTAGCCCCCCTTTAGAATTTGTCCTGACCTCTTGTCGGGAGGGGACGGGTGGTTAACCATGTTCCGTCCTTGCAATTATCTCATTCTGAAGGTCTTCGCCAAGATCATTGAAGTAATCACTGTAGCCGGCAACCCTCACAATCAAATCGCGGTATAACTCGGGATGCTTTTGAGCATCCTTCAGGGTATCAGCATTTACGACATTAAACTGGATATGATGACCATCGAGGGCAAAATAGCCTCGTATCAATGCGGTAAGACAGTTATAGCTCTCTTCATCTTCAAAAAACTGCGGTGCAAATTTCTGGTTCAGAAGGGTGCCTCCTGTACGAAGATGGTCTATTTTTGAAGCTGATTTAACTACCGAGGTAGGTCCCTGTTTATCAGCTCCCTGGCTTGGTGATATACCTTCAGAAAGGGGTTTAGAAGCTTTACGGCCGTCAGGAGTAGCACCAGTTGCACTTCCAAAGTAAACATGTGAAGTGGTCGGCAGCATGTTAATCCTGTGAAAACCTCCCCTTGAATCAGGCCTGCCATTCACAGCTTCATAATAGATCTCAAAGACTTCAACTGCATTATTGTCAGCATAATCATCGTCATTTCCATATTTGGGTGTGCTGTAGATCAGGTCGTGATGTATCTGCTCATAACCGTTGAAATCAGCATCAAAAGCTTCCAGAAGCTCATCCCATGAGTAATTCTTTTTATCATAGATATTGTACTTTATTGATGTAAGAATGTCAGTAATACTTCCCAGTCCGACACCCTGAATGTAAGATGTATTATAACGTGCTCCGCCGTTATTATAATCTTTCCCGTTTGCTATGCAGTCCTCAATAATTAAAGACAGGAAGGGTACCGGCAGCCACGAAGCAAAGGTTTTAGCAATTACATTATTTCCTCTTATTTTAATGTCAATCAGATAGTTAACCTGTATTTTAAAGGCAGCCATCAATTCATCAAATGATTTATAATCCTTTGCATGACCTGTTGGAAGACCGATACGTGTATCGGTGCGTTTGTCAATACCATCATTTAAAGTAAGCTCCAGCACTTTGCATAGATTAAAATATCCTGTGAGCCAGCAGGCTTCTGTACCGAAAGCCCCTGTTTCAATACAACCTGATGCGCCACCGTTGCGTGCATCAATAATGTTCTTTCCCTGGTGCAGCATCTCCTGGATTATTGCCTCAGTATTGAAACAGGAGGGCTGGCCGAATCCTGTTCTAATAATATCGAGGGCCTTATGGATGAATTTATCAGGATTCTTTCTGCTTATCTGGATCATAGAGCCGGGTTGTACTATTCTCATTTCCCTGATGACATCGAGGATGATATAGGTCATCTCATTGACTGCATCTGATCCGTCAGGCTTTACTCCACCAAGGTTTATCAGGCAAAAATCTGTGTAAGTACTGCTTTCAGAGGCAGTTACTCCCATCTTCGGAGGTGCAGGATGATTATTGAATTTAACCCAGAAGCATCCCAGAAGGTCATATAATTCTTCCATTGAAAGAATACCGGCATCTATCTCTTTTTTATATACAGGAAAAAGATGCTGGTCGAGCCTGCCCGGGTTGAACGAATCCCACGGGTTCAGCTCAGTGATTACACCAAGGTGAATAAACCAGTAATGCTGGAGCATTTCGTGAATTGTCTCAGGGGCATATGCAGGCACCTTCCTGCATATCCCTGCCATTTTTATCAGCTCCTTCTTTCGTTCCGGATCCCTTTCATTCTTTGCTAGATTTTGCAGGGCATCCGCATATCTGTTTGCATACATGATAATCGCATCGCAGGCAATATCCATTGCTTTCAGCTCCTCCGACTTTTCAAATGCCTGAGGATCATTAAAATAATCGAGTGATGAAATAGAGTCCCTTATTTCATCCTTTAGCTGCAGGAAACCTGTTCTGAACATTTTATATCCAAGTACTGTATGTCCTGGAGCTCGTTGTTCCTGGAATTCAGTGAAAATGCCAGCCTTATAGGTGTTGATCCATTCCGGAGTCATAAGGTTCATGATCCTGTCGCGGTTGCTTTTTCCCTTCCAGAAAGGGATAATCTCTTTTTCATAGATATCCTTCACTTCCCCGTTAACCCTGAAGGAGACTTTTTCCCTTGAATTCAGTATTTCAAGATCTTCAAGAGAGTGAATACATATCTCCGGGTATGTTGGTGTCTCTTTTGGAGCAGGGCCCCTTTCACCTACTATCAGTTCACCGCTGCCGATATACAGTTTCTTGTTTTTGAGAATATGCTCAAATGCCTTTGCCCGGAGGACCGGTGATGAAAGCTCACGTGATTCGTCACTCTTATAAAACTGTGTGATGAGCAGTGCTCTTTCGGCAGATAGCTTTTCAACTGCATTGAGACTCTGATCTCTGAGGGTGTTTACTCTTTCTGAAATAATCATAGTCATGGGGTTTAGCCCCCGGACTGAAGTCCGGGGTTAGTTCCTCCGGACTGAAGTCCGGAGTTAGTCAGCCTCCTATCTGGACTTTTATATCCAGGTCGGAGAAGTATTCTTTAAGTTCTATCATTCTTTCATGTGATGGTTGTTCTGTGTCATTCATACGGTATGGAATACCGAACTTACTATATTTTGCTTTGCCAATTCTATGATAAGGAAGAAGGCTGATCCTTTTAAGGTTTTCACGTTTGGAATCTGCCAGGAATTGTTTCAGTGCCCTAAGGTGTTCCGGATCATCATTGAATCCCGGGACAAGCGGGATCCTGGCAAAGATATTCTTTCCACTGTCAAGAATAAACTGAAAATTGCTGAATATCAACGAATTTGATACTCCTGTAAATTTCACATGCATGGAATCATCTATGTGCTTGATATCGAAAAGAAACAGGTCGGTATAAGGAATTACTGCTTTGAAATTTTCAACAGGGGAATATCCTGAAGTATCAATAGCTGTGCAATAACCGTTCTCTCTGCTGGCTTTTAGCACTTCGATGAGAAATTCTGTCTGAAGCATCGGTTCACCGCCGGAAAAAGTAACGCCTCCCTTCGATTCGTTTATAAAAATCCTTTCCTTGTCAAGTATTTCGATAATGTCACCGACCGAATAGAATGTGCCTGCTTCTTCCATCCTGATGAATTCCTTTTCTCCTGCTTTCTCAATCTGTTCAACCGTTTCCCGGTCCGGAGATATACCTTCAGGATTATGACACCACCGGCATGAAAGCGGACACCCTTTCATGAAGAATGTCACCCTGATGCCCGGGCCATCATGGATAGAATACCGATTAACATTGAAGATAAGACCTTTCATAAATGAAGACAAAAGCCGAAGTGAAACGAATACCAAGAGCGAAGCGAAGGGTAAAAAGTGAATAGTGGACAGTGAAAAGGAGGACAGGGATACAGATCCTTTGCATCAGGATCTGCCTGAGATTAGCTGGAATAAAACATGAGGCAAGAATAGAGGCGTCTGCCGAGACGTTGCCAGTTAAACCGGTATTTCAGATTTGCTATCATAAAATAATATGCAAGTTAGATATTTTTTTAATCTGTTGTTACAGTTATAACAAAATCATAGATGAGTCGTTATCTTTAAGTATTATTGTGACACTACTCGATGAAGAAGTTAATCTTGCAATTACTTCTTATATTTATCTGTCTGCATTCATTTTCACAGAGTGAGGAACGTTGTACGGTAAGCGGTTATGTAAAGGAAGCCGGCAGCGGGGAATTACTCTTAGGAGTTAATATCTATCAGTCTGATAGCAGGATTGGTACTATAACCAATAATTTTGGATTTTATTCACTTACACTGCCATCGGCAGATAGCATAGAAATTGCATTTTCTTATGTTGGATTCACAACTCAGGTTCACAGGATCGCTTTCCGGGAGAATATAGAACTTAACATCGATCTGGTAGCCGGTGTGGTTCTGAATGAGGTAACAGTGAGTTCCGACAGAAAAGAACGAATAAGTGAATCGGCAAGGATGAGCACCATACAGTTACCTGTGAAACAAATTAAAAATATACCTATGCTGTTGGGAGAAAAAGACGTACTAAAGGTTATTCAGCTAATGCCCGGCGTCCAGAAAGGATCAGAAGGAAGCAGCGGTCTGTATGTTCGTGGCGGAGGTCCTGATCAAAACCTTATAATCCTTGATGATGCCATAGTATATAACGTTAGTCATCTGTTCGGTTTCTTCTCACTCTTCAACGGAAGTGCATTAAAGAGTGTTGAGCTTACAAAAGGCGGATTTCCGGCAAGATATGGTGGTCGTCTCTCTTCGGTTCTGGATATGAATATGAAAGAAGGAAATAAAGAGGAATGGCATTGTGAGGGCGGAATAGGACTTATATCCTCCAATCTGACCATCGAAGGTCCCATCAAAAAGGGTAAATCATCATTGCTTCTGTCAGGCCGCAGAACTTATGCAGACCTTATTCTCAGACCAGTACTTAAAATCCTTGATGAAGAGAATACTGGTTACTATTTCTATGATTTCAATGCCAAGGTAAATTATGACTTCGGACGTAAAAACAAGCTCTATCTGAGCGGATATTTCGGAGAGGATAAGTTTTACATAAAATATAAATCAACCGATTATACAGAGATTGCTGGATTTTTATGGGGTAATTCAACTGCAACACTGAGGTGGAACCACCTGTTCAGTAATAAACTATTTGCAAATACTTCAGCGATATTCAGTAATTATATATTCGGCATTTATGATAAATATAAGGTACTGGCAGATAACAAGGATTATTATGCTGAGTATTATTCCGGGATCAGGGATTTCACCTTAAAGTCGGATTTCGATTTTATCTCCGGTCCGAATCACTGGATCAAGGTCGGAGTGATTGGCATCTACCATCTTTTCAAACCCTATGCATACGTCGAAGAGGATATTCCCGGTCAGATTTACGAAAGAGATATAAAATATATAAGCGGAATAGAAGCAGGAATATATGCCGAAGATACGTGGCAGCCGCTGGAAGCGTTGAAGGTCAATGCCGGATTCCGGTACAGCTATTTTATTGCTGAAGAAAAACAGTATAAAAATCCCGAACCCAGGATATCGGCAGCATGGAGGATAAAATCCGATCTTGCCCTCAAGGCATCATTTGTTTCTATGAACCAGTACATACACCTGCTTTCAAATACAGGGATCAGTCTCCCCACCGATCTATGGGTTCCGGTAACCGACAGGATTAAACCACAATCATCAAATCAGTTCGCTTTTGGCATAGCCAAAGACATCGACAAACATGATGTGGCAGTTTCACTTGAAGGCTATTATAAAAACATGAAAAATGTACTTGGTTACAAAGAGGGAGCATCATTCATCGAACTCTTTGAACCGGAAAATATTTCGGCATATGCCTGGCAGGATAATGTAACTGCCGGACGTTCATGGTCATATGGGGCTGAATTAATGATCCAGAAGAAAGCAGGCAGGTTAACCGGATGGATCGGGTATACGCTTTCATGGACTAAAATGCAGTTTGACTCACTCAACTTCGGAAAGGAATTTTATGCCAGATACGACAGACGCCATGATATCTCTATGGTGGCAATGTATAAGCTTAATGACCATATAAACCTGTCAGGAACATGGGTTTATGGTACCGGGAATGCTATTACGCTTCCGGTTTCGGAATATGATGCAGCATTTCACCTGCTGGATACTGATCCTTTAGTAGAGTATAAGGACTATATTTATGGAGTATACCATCATACCCAGGTTGGGGAGTTCAGGGAAAAGAACAATTTCAGGATGCGGCCATATCACAGGCTCGATCTGGGAATACAGTTTCATAAAAAGAAAAAATGGGGAGAAAGAATATGGGAAATTTCAGTTTATAATGCCTATTGCAGAATGAACCCGTACTTTTACTATTATGAGGGATCACAAATACTGGGCAGGTTAAAGCAGGTTAGTCTCTTCCCTATTATTCCATCATTCAGCTATTCATTCAAGTTCTGAAAACATGAAAAAATATGTTATCCCGGTACTGTTTGTCTTTTTACTTATCACATCCTGCGAAAAGTACCTTGACAATATCAAAACTCCTGATTTTGAGCAGAAACTGGTAATCAATTCATTTGTCTCACCCAATGATACATTATCGTTCGTATCGGTAAGATCGAACAGAAAACTGTACGGTTTGATAAACCCGGATGAACCTGTTGGCAATGTAACCGCTGTAGTTTCAGATGGAACAACAGAAATAAAGCTTACACGTATTGCAGAAGGATTCATCTTCAGGCCCGACGACATGCTGCTGGAAGAGGGAAAGACCTATACCCTTAGCGTTACCAGCGATTTAATCAAACAGGCAAAAGCATCTGTAACAATACCACACAGAAGACCGATAAATATAGAGATCGATACATCAAGTCAGTATTCGGATTTTGGTAACGAACCCGCTATGGGATGGATAGACTCTTTTGCCGATATCTATATTACCGACTATGAAGGAGAACCAAACTATTATGCTTGTACATGTAAGCGCGTAATATACAACTCTGAATACTCCTATAATCCTATAAGCTATCAGCTCTTTCCGCTGGAATCCATTGTATTTTCCGACAAGGGCAAAGACGGTGAAAGGATCCTGGTCAGCTCTTTATCATATATGAATACTTCCGGTGATGATTCCTCAATGCTTGTGGTATATATACTGAGTACCGACAAAGATTATTATACCTATCACCATTCACTTGACGACTATTCCGGGGGAGAGATCCCCTTCATAGAAATCTCTCCGGCATATTCAAATATTGAAGGAGGCCTTGGAATATTTGCATCGTATGTTGTCGATTCACTGGTATTCAGGCTTAAATAAAGCTGCATTAAAACACTCCCGTAAATTATTTCTTGTCCCTCTCTTTTACGTACCTTCTTGATTATCTGACACATACATCATTTTAACAAATGATTAACAGAACATTAACATAAAAAGATGCAACAAAATGTATTATAGAACGTCATTATAGTGAATCAAAAATATCTACATAGGCCGCCCGGCCAAATTCTACGATCAGGTTTAAGTTAGTAGGTATGGAAAGACATCGAAAGGTGTCTTTCCTCCTTTTATGATTTGCCTAATTAAATCATTTTCGTACATTTCGGCATTAAATAAATAACCTTAAAAACCAGTTATGACAAACAGAGCTTTCATCATGATTGCGGCATTAATCCTATTCTCAGGATGTAAAAAAGAAGTCAAAAGCGACAATCCCTTTTTCAATAAGTGGGAAACTCCGTTTGAGGTTCCTCCGTTCGAGAAGATAAAAACGGTGCATTACATGCCTGCCTATTTGAAAGGTTTTGAAGAACAGAAGAGTGAGATAAAAGAAATAATAACCAATCCTGATGAACCTACTTTTGATAACACCATAAAAGCCCTGGAATACAGCGGCGAGCTTCTGACAAAGGTAAGCAGAGTTTTTGGCGGGCTTAATTCAGCAAATACTAACGATTCACTGCAGGCTATCAGCATGGAGGTAGCTCCGCTTATGTCGAAGCACAGAGATGATATCAGCCTGAATGACAGCCTTTTCCAGAGAGTGAAATCTGTATTCGAGAATATGGATAAATTCACTCTGACCGGGGAAGAGAAAAAGGTTCTGGATGATACTTATAAAAGCTTTATCAGGAACGGAGCGGCATTATCATCTGAAGGTAAAGAGAAACTGAGGAAAATAAATGAAGATCTTTCAATTCTGTCGGTTCAGTTCGGGCAGAATCTTCTTGCAGAAACCAACGGCTACAAACTTATCATTGACAATGAGGAAGATCTTTCAGGTCTGCCCGATGGGGTTATAAAACAGGCCGCTGCCATGGGTAAATCATTTAACATGGAAGGCAAATGGATATTTACTATCCAGGTTCCCAGCATGACTCCATTTCTTCAGTATTCCGACAGGCGTGATCTGAGGGAAAAGCTGTTCACCGCATATTTTATGAAAGGTGATAACGATAATGAATATGACAACAAAGTAATAATTTCCAGGATGGCCAGGTTGCGCACGGAAAGGTCCCGGCTTCTTGGTTACGACAGTTATGCAGATTTTGTTCTTGAAAGGAACATGGCCAAAACTCCTGAAAGAGTTTTCGATTTCCTTGAACAGGTATGGGATGCAGCTCTACCGGTTGCAAAGGCAGAAGCTGCTGCTCAGCAGGAGATAATAAAAAGGGAAGGCGGGAAATTCAGGCTTGAACCGTGGGACTGGTGGTATTATACCGAAAAAATCAAGAAAGAGAAATTTGATCTCGATGATGAGATTACCAGGCCCTACTTCAAAGTCGACAATGTTATGGAGGGTATGTTCTGTGTTGCCAACAGGCTTTACAATCTTGACTTCACCAAAAGGTCTGATATACCAAAGTATCATCCGGATGTTGAGACCTTCGAGGTGACTCGTGAAGGAAAACATATTGGCATCCTGATGATCGACAATTATCCCCGTCAGTCAAAGCGCGGGGGAGCATGGTGCGGTGCCTACAGGGGGCAACACCGCGACATAACCGGAAAGATGATAACACCTGTTGTCACTATGGTTACTAATTCGACACCTCCCACTGCAGATAAACCTTCTCTACTTACTGCGGGGGAAGCTGAGACACTCTTCCATGAATTCGGACATGCTTTACATCAGCTTCTTTCAAACTGCACATATCCTGGCGTTTCTGGTACCTCTGTTCCCCGTGATTTTGTAGAGTTACCTTCGCAGATAATGGAACACTGGGTACTTGAGCCCGAAGTTTTGAAGGAGTATGCTAAACACTACCAGACTGGGGAAGTGATGCCGACAGAGATTGTTGAGAAACTGGATAAGGCAGGTAAATTCAATACCGGCTTTGCTACTACCGAATTCCTGGCAGCTGCTCTCCTTGATATGGAATACCATTCACTTACTGAACCTGCAGATCTGGAAATCAGGGAATTTGAGAAAAAGGCTATGGACAAATGGGGTTTGATCCCTGAGATCAAGCCGAGGTACAGGTCGACATACTTTAATCATATCTGGGCAAGTGGTTATGCAGCAGGATATTACAGTTATTACTGGAGTGAAATGCTTGATGCTGATGCTTTCCAGGCATTTAAGGAGACAGGTGACATTTTCAACAGAGAGATCGCTTCGAAATTTGAAAAAGAGATACTTTCCAGGGGAGGAACCAGGGATCCTCTTGAAATGTATATCGCATTCAGGGGAAAGGAGCCCGGAATATATGCTCTTCTCATTAACAGAGGACTTAAATAATTCACTTGTGCAAATCCTGACTGAACCGGAATGAGTGCCAGATTTTTCATAATCATTGCTTTAACTACAGCTATAATTCTTCCTGCAGAAGGTATCACACCAAAAGCAGTCAAAGGGATTATGGATCTCCGCCAGATAGATAAGGGAGAACGGTTTTTTGTGAAACTAAACGGTGAGTGGGAATTCTACTGGAATAAGATGCTTCATCCTTACGATTTTGAAGAAAAAGAGATACTGCCCGATTATTACGGCAAGGTTCCATCCTACTGGACGGATTATCCTCATGAAGCTGTAAAAACAGAAAAAGAGGGTTTTGCAACATATCGACTACTAATAATTCTCCCTTCAGGTTACAGGATTCCGTTAGGTTTCGATATGCCGGTTTTTGATTCTTCATACGATATCTATGTTAATGGAAGATATTTCGGAGGAAACGGACAGCCGGGCAAATCAGCGTCAGAGACAGAACCCGGGTACAGCAGGAATTTCTTTAGATTTGATACTCAATCCGATACCATTTCGATAGTAATCAATGTAGCCAATTATTCGCATCGCCGTGGCGGCTTCTGGCTGCCCATGAAGATCGGTACCTTCTTTGAGGTTCAAAAGCGGCTTGCCAACAGCTGGGCAGGAGACTGGGCTATAATAAGTCTTCTCCTTGGATTCTCATTATTTTTCTTTTTATTTTACCTGATATCGCCGAGAGAAAAGGTAATGGGACTCTTCTGCATGGCAACCATTGGCCTGGCCTTAAGACCATTATTCACCTCTCACTTTCTTATCAGCAACCTGTTTGATGTGGGCTGGACCTGGATGATAAGGTTTGAATATCTGGGCGTCTACCTGATAATAATAGGATGGGTATGGTTCGCCCAGGTTCTATATCCAACAAAGTATTTCAGGGTATTTGCCCTTAGTATTACAGTAATATTCACGGTTGCAGCAATTCTTACACTGTTTCTTCCCGTAAAGATCTTCAGCTATTCAACGCTGGTATTATATCCGGTAATGCTTATACTAATGGCTTATGGACTAACTAAAAGTTTCCTTGGCGTATTTCAAAAGAGAATATTTGATATAATATATTTCCTGGCATTTCTATTACTGGTTTCAGCAGGAATTCATGATATAAGAGTCTCTCTGGGTAAATCGGAAAGTACGCAGGGTTATGTTCTTTCCTATGCAATTGTAGTGTTCGTGCTGATACAGGCAGGTCTGCTGATCTTTAAATGGATAAGATCATATCAGGAGAAAGAAAAGCTGCAAAATGAACTTGCATATATGAACAGGAATCTTGAACAACTTGTAAATGAAAGGACACTGGAGCTTAAAACAAGGAACGAGGAAATAGAGAAACAAAACATCAGGATAGCGTTGCAGAACAAGCAATTATCAGAAACCATACAGCTGAAGAATAAGATATTTTCGGTAGTAGCACACGACCTGAGAAGTCCTGTTGTCAATATCCTGTACATGCTCAACCTTCTTAAAGAAAAGGAGTATAAGGAAAAATATGACACATTTGCAAATTCAAGTATCGAATATGCACAGAGCGTAATTTCACTACTCGAAAATATGCTGGTTTGGGGAAGAGGTCAGGAGGATAAAATAAAATTTTCACCTGCAAAACATAATTTTGCTGATATTATTCTTACCAACCTCAGCATCTTTAAAGAATCTGCTGACAAAAAAGAGATATCAGTGAATTTTACACAGGTGGGCAACTCATTTGCATATTTTGATAAGGATCTCATGGACATAATTATCAGAAACCTGTTATCGAATGCAGTAAAATATACTCCACGGGGAGGAAGGATCAGCATACTGCTTAAAGAAAAATCCGCTGAAAACAAAAAAAGTATCTTACTGAAAATCTGCGATAATGGAGTAGGTATTCCGGAAGAGAAACAGAAATCGCTGTTTACATCGGAAGAAGTATCAACCACACCCGGAACAGAAAATGAAAAAGGCACAGGGCTTGGATTAAAGCTATGTCATGAGCTGATTCTGATCAACAAAGGTAACATTAGCATGGAGAGCAAGGAGGGGGAAGGTACTTGCTTCTCCATAATCCTGCCTGCCTGATTATCTTTGTCAACAGCATATCCGATCCTTAAAATAAATTGCTTTGATTAAATTATTAATATAAATTGATTTTCTTTGTACCAGTGAAGAGTTATACATTTTTATAATTATTCAGAATATGAGGTTCAATTCCAGCGCTCAGATAAAAAAGGACAAGGGTTTTTATCTTGGTCTTGACATAGGATCAATCTCTTTAAATACGGTATTAATTGACGATAATTTCAGTATTCTTTCAGAGTATTATGATTATGTCCATGGGAAGCCATTTAATACTCTTTTAGAGAGGCTCACCTCCATTCTTAAAGAGACTCCGGATGTAAATATCAAAGGTACTGCCATTACGGGAACAGGTGGGAAATTGGCATCTGATCTTATTGGTGGAATATTTGTAAATGAGATTATTGCTCAGGCTGAATCAGGCGGAGTACTGTTTCCCGAAGCGAGGAGTATCATAGAGATCGGAGGAGAAGATTCAAAGCTCATCATAATGGAGAAAGATCCTATAAACAACAAAGCCCGCCTTGTCGATTTTGAAATGAACAGCATATGTGCTGCAGGGACAGGATCATTCCTCGATCAGCAAGCCAGGAGGATAGGTGTCGCTATTGAAAAAGAATTTGGAGAGCTCTCCCTTAAATCTGTTAATCCCCCAAGGATTGCAGGCCGCTGCAGCGTATTTGCCAAAAGCGACATGATACACCACCAACAGATTGCCACACCTCTTTACGATATTGTTGCAGGATTGTGTTTTGCACTGGCTCGTAATTTCAGAAGCAATGTTGCCAGGAGCAAGGAAATTCTCAAACCAGTTATCTTTTCGGGAGGAGTGGCAGCAAATATCGGAATGGTAAGGGCCTTCAGGGAAATCCTTGATCTAAGAGATGACGAACTCATCATTCCTGAGCATTATGCTTCAATGGGAGCTATCGGAGCTGTTATCTATGCTCTCTGTAATAAGCTTGATATGAATGGATTCAGGGGACTGACAGAACTTAAGAAATACCTTTCCGAGGATGTAATTAATTTCGTCAGCCTTCCGAGATTAAAGGTATCCGAAGCCTGCTATATAAAAGATACAATACCTGTTGATAGTAAAAAAGGCCTTTTACCTGTATACCTGGGAGTAGATGTGGGATCTTTAAGCACAAATGTGGTTCTGATTGATGATCAGCACAATGTGATTGCCCGACGTTACCTGCCCACGGCAGGAAGACCTCTCGAAGCTATCATGAAAGGACTAACGGAAATATATGATGAAACAGGTGAAAAAGTAGAGGTTATTGGTGCCGGTACGACTGGTTCGGGCCGATATCTCACAGGCGATTTCATTGGGGCCGATACTATCCAGAATGAGATTACTGCCCAGGCTACCGCTGCGATAGACTATGATCCGACGGTAGATACGATCTTTGAGATAGGAGGCCAGGATTCCAAGTATATAAGTATTGAGAATGGTGTCGTCGTTGACTTCGAAATGAACAAGGTATGTGCTGCCGGAACCGGGTCCTTCCTTGAAGAACAGGCCGAGAAACTGGATATTAACATTGTAGGGGAGTTTGGAAATATGGCATTGAAATCGGAATGTCCGATAAAACTTGGTGACCGATGTACCGTTTTTATGGAATCGGATCTTAACTCTTTCATGCAGAAAGGTGCAAAAAATGAAAACCTTATCGGAGGACTCGCTTATTCTATTGTTTACAATTACCTTCAGAAGGTAGTATCCAATCACAGGATAGGTAACAAGATCTTCTTCCAGGGAGGAGTAACAAACAATAAAGCTGTAGTAGCTGCTTTTGAAAAGGTACTGGGTAAAAAAATCATCATTCCGCCTCATTTTGATGTGACAGGGGCTATCGGTGCGGCTATACTGGCTCAACGGATCATGACACCCGCAAGAAAAACAACATTCAAAGGATTTGGTATCCGAAATGCCACCTATGGTATCAGCAGGTTTACATGTCAGGGCTGTACCAACCATTGTGAAATACGAAAAGTAAAGATTACCGGGGAAAAGAAATCGCTGTTCTACGGAGGGAGATGTGAAAAATATGAAACCGCCGGCAGGAAGAAAAGCAAAAATAATATTCCAAATCTGTTCCTGAAAAGAGTCGAAATGCTCATGGAAGGGTATGAGGAACCAAAGGAAAATAAGCAGACTACAATCGGCATACCACGTGCTCTGATGGTTTACTATCAACAGTTCCCGTTCTGGAGAAACTTCTTCGAAAGACTCGGATTTTCAATAGTATTATCAAAGGAGTCTGATAAAGAGCTTGTAACCCAATCAATTGAGACTATAACTGCCGAGACCTGCCTGCCTGTAGAGATCATGCACGGACATGTGATAGACCTTATAAGAAAAGGTGTGGATTATATTTTTCTTCCCTTCATTGTCAATTCCAAATTCCAGGAAGGAGACAAGACCTTTAACAGCAATTGTCCATGGGTACAATCATACCCCTTCATGATAAAAGCAGCTTTGAAAGGCAAAGTTAATGAATCAAAATTATTGACTCCAACCCTTCATTTCAGGTTCTTTGAAAGAGCCCTGATAAAGGAAATGACCGGTTATTTCAATGAGAAATTCGGAATAAGCAGGAAAGATGTAAAAGAAGCATTATTTTATGCAGACAATATCCAGACAATGTTTGAAAAGCGGCTTGTGGAATACGGGAAAAAGGTATTGAATGATATTCCCGCAAACTGCCGGCCGGTAATAGTACTGGGAAGACCATATAACAGCTGTGATCCGCATTTAAACCTTGGACTGATTGAAAAGCTGATATCCAAAAATGTGATGCCTGTACCAATAGATATGCTTGACCTTGCCCCGTACAAAATTTATGAAAATTACAGGAATATGTACTGGCCCAATGGTCAGAAAATAATTGCTGCAGTACAGCATGTGGCGAAAACTGAAGGTTTGAATGCGGTTTACATGAGCAACTTCCGGTGCGGCCCTGACTCTTTTCTCTGGCATTATGTCACTGAAGAACTCAAGGGAAAACCCTTCCTCCACCTTGAAGTTGATGAACATTCTGCTGACGCCGGCATGATAACCCGTATCGAAGCATTTCTCGACAGCCTGAAAGGATCGGAGATGATGGAGAAAAGAGATGAAGAGATATTCAGACCAAGACCCAGCCCGTCATCTCCCCCAAAGGGACGAATATTGTATTTTCCTTATATGAATGACGGCGCATATATGATTGCTGCTGCTGCCCGGAGTGTAGGTGTACACTCAGAAGTACTGCCCAAACAAACCGAGGAAGATCTTGCAATAGGAAGAGAGTATACATCTTCCAGAGAATGTTTTCCGATGATTTGCGTAACAGGTAGTTTTATCAGGAAATTAAAAGAGCCCGGCACGGATCCTGAAAAAGTCAGCTTCTTTATGCCTGATCATAACGGGCCATGCCGTTTTGGACAGTATAATCAGTTTCACAGGATACTCTTCGACAGACTTGGCTACAAGGATGCAGAACTGATAACCCCATCGAACAATACATCGTATGAGGATATTGCCGGCGAATACGGACAAAAATTCAGGATAAATGCATGGAACGGATTCATAGTATCCGATTTAATAAGAAAACTGCAATGTGAAATAAAACCATATGAGATAAACAAGGGTGAAACGGAAAGGGTTTATCAGGATGCTATCATCAGGCTGGAAAAATGCATTGAGAAAGGATCACGAGGATTACATAAAGTATTGACCAAAATAACATCCGACTTCATGGCAATACCGGTTGACAGAACAATAAGAAAACCAGTTGTGGCAATAATTGGCGAAACATTCATGCGTGATAATGCAGAATGTAACGGGAATATCGCCAATCGCCTTGAAGATCTTGGTGTTGAGGTAATTATCGGGCCATTCTCAGAATGGATTACCTATTCAACACATCGTTTCACACGCGACAGCCGATGGAAAAATGATAAAAAAGGTATTATCAAATCAAAGATCCAGGCTGTCGGTCAGGATGTAATTACCGCTTACCTTCTGAAAGGGATCAAAAAATTCACTGACAATGAGAAAAATATCCCCCTTCATGAAATACTTAGTTCATGTAATACTTATGTGAACGAATTTTACGATGGAGAGCCTCCGATAGGAATTGGGACTTCAGTAGCGCTTGCTAAGAGAGGTGTGGCAGGCATCGCTGCTATTCTCCCGTTTACCTGTATGCCAGGGACATTGGTTGCTTCGGTCAGCGATTCCTTCAGAAAAGATTATAATAATATACCGTTTATTAATATTGCATATGACGGACAGGATTCCGTTTCGCTTGAAACCAGGCTCCAGGCATTTGTGTTCCAGGTAAAAGAATATGCCAGAGCTGCAGAAGCGGCATATAAGTAGGCATCAGGGCATTAGGGAGCATCTTTGAAATTAACACCTTCATTACTGCATGATTGCATGATCCCTAAATAACTTTAAATCCCAGTTGCTGCAGCATTCTCCTGGATTGTTTAGTCCCGCCATTAAGTTTGACAGTATAAGCATTGAATTCCCTCCTGATCCAGTAATCGTTTCTCAGTTTTTCAAAGTCGGATGGTGAAAAGCGGAGGCTGATATTATCTTCATCAATATTATATGTACTGCTGACAGCTTCCCTGAGAACATCCTCGTTGGTTTTTCCTGCTCCGCTTAATGATATTTCAGGATCATCGGGTTCCGGAACATCCTCAGGATACCATTTTTCAAGAGGGAGATTATAATGACTGCATAATGCATTTACGATCATAGAAGTGCCGTTTGCCTTACCATCTGTTGAATATCCTGCGATATGGGGTGTGGCAAGGAATGTTCCCGACATCAGCCTCAGATCAATATCCGGTTCATTCTCCCATACATCAATTACAGCTCCCCCCAGCTTACCCGATTCCATGGTTTTTATAAGTGCACCTGTCTCTGCCACCTCACCGCGTGAGGTGTTGATGAACCATGTTCCCTTCTTCATCTTTTTAAAATTCTTGTCATCAAAAAGGTACCATGTGCAATCTTCTCCAACAACATTAAGGGGCACATGAAGTGATATAATGTCTGATTCATTCAAAACAGCCGAGAGGTTCACAAAATTCTTTTTACCCTCTTTACGAGCTCTTGGAGGATCATTCAGAAGAACATTCATCCCCAGCATCCGTGCAAGTTCTTCAACCTTGGAACCGACATTGCCAACACCAACAATACCTATTGTTTTGCCTTTAAGGCTGAACCTGAATTCGGAGGCCATCTTGAGCAGGACAGCTGCCATATACTGTTTTACTGATGATGAATTACAGCCGGGAGCGTTGGTCCAGAATATCCCGTTTTTCGCACAGAACTTTGTATCGATATGATCAAAACCGATAGTAGCAGTACCTATGAATCTTACTTTTGTACCTTGTAGAAGCGATTCAGTACATTTTGTCCTTGTCCTTATAAGAAGTGCATCAGCATCCTTCAGTATCTTATTGTCTATCTGTTTACCTGGAAGATATACAACTTCAGCAAACGGCTCAAGGATTCCTTTAAGGAATGGGATCTTATCGTCGGCAACTATCTTCATTACAATAATATTTCCTGTGAAATTAAAGAATTTTACTGAATTAGCAGATGCTTGAACAAGGTTTAGAGATCCGGTTTATCTATTCAATTATTGTCATCTCGTCCAGGAGATATTCCGCACCGGCATATTTATCTATGATAAACAATACAAACCTGATATCGAGGCTTATATTGCGGCTCTGTTCCGGATTGAAGGCCATATCGCTGGCAACACCCTCCCATGCCCTGTCGAAGTTGATGCCTATAAGATGCCCGTCAGCATTGATCACCGGGCTGCCCGAATTACCGCCTGTCGTGTGATTATTGGCAATAAAACAAACCGGGACTTCTCCATTATGTGTATATCGTCCAAAATCCTTGTCGATATACAATTGTCTCAATTTATCAGGGACATTGTAATCGAATATTTCAGGATTATCCTTTTCCATTATGCCTTCTAAAGTAGTATAGTGTTTAAACCAGACTGCATCTTTTGAGAGATATCCCTTAACAGTTCCATAAGCTACCCTGAGAGTTGAATTTGCATCAGGGTAAAAAAGACGATCCCTGTCAAATTCCATTTGCAGAGTCATAAAATCTTTGTTAAGTTTCTCTAATTCTGATGATATTTGATTCAGCTCCCCTCTGACATTTGCTGACAGAAACTCAGCAGTACTCCGTGCAAGTTTGTAAAAAGGATCTTTCTGAAGTTTCTTCAGACTGCTTTTATTGAGATTATTGACAAATGAGATAAATTTCTCTTCGTCAGTAAAAATTGACTTATCATACGTTTTATCAGCAAGTTTACGAAAGTCCCCCTTGCATGCATCTTTTATCTTAATGTACCCCGGAGCCTGCCATTCTTTATCCAGATTCTCGCCATACATAGTCATCATTGCTTCAAAAAGCTTCCTGTCAGTCTCCATATTATAGTTTTTAAAGAAGCCTTTTGCCCTGTTAATCAGCTCATTTTTAATCACATCTATCTTTTCTGAAGACGGATCGTTTTCATAGAGCCCGGCCAGAGCCATCATATACCTGGCAAATCCAACCGCTTCCGCTCCGATGTTAAAGAAGGCATCACTGGTATAGCTGTATACCAGTGAGTAATCTTTAAGCTCTGAATACAATTCCTTGTAACGGGGCAATATTTCCCCATATTTTTCTTTTCGTGATTCATCTTCATTAATCCATTCTGTGAGTCTTTTCTCATATTCCTGTTTTTTCCCTATTGTATTCATCCTTTCAAGGCCCTGGTTCTCCCCTATCCATTTTTTCCAGGCATTGGCAACACCTGATTTTTTTGCTGAATACTGAAGTCTTATGAGAGGATCCGTATTCATGGCTGCTTCCATTATCTCTATTTTCTTTGTCCTGATGGCGATCATTTTTGGATTTATTTGATCCTTAACCATTTGGATATAATATGACGGGGCATATTCGGAAGTTGAGCCAGGATAACCGAATACCATTGTGAAGTCGCCTTCATTGAAACCTTTGAGGGAAACAGAGAAATGATAAAGAGGCTTAAATGGCTGGTTCTCTTTTGAGAATGCCGCTGGTTTGTTGTCCTTGTTCGCATATACACGAAAGAGTGAAAAATCTCCGGTATGCCTCGGCCAAACCCAGTTATCTGTCTCACCGCCGAATTTTCCGATTGCTGAGGGAGGCGCCCCGACGAATCTTACATCGTTGTATGTTTCGTAGACGAGGAGGAAATACTGATTGCCCATATAGAAAGGCCTGATACTTGCAGTAAATCCTGTACCATCAACTGCACTTTTCCTTATCGCTTCCGAGTTCGAGCTGATTACCTCCACTCTTTTAGCGTCGTCCATAGCTGCTGTTACACCTATCAGCATTCTTTCTGTCACATCTTCCATCCTTTTAAGGAAGGTAACAAACAGACCGGGGCAAGGCAGTTCTTCATCATGCGACATTGCCCAGAATCCGTTTGTCAGGTAGTCATTCTCCAGGCTGGAGAGAGACTGTATGCGACCATATCCGCAATGATGATTGGTCAGCAGCAAACCCTCTGATGATATAAGTTCTGCAGTACAACCGCCTCCGAATGACACTACAGCATCCTTCATACAGGCTTTATTGATACTGTAAATATCTTCAGCCGTCAGTTTGAATCCCTTCTCCTGCATCAGCTTTATGTTGTATTTTTCGATCAGCATGGGTATCCACATGCCTTCGTCGGGAACTGCGGTTACGAAGAGGGTTATAAATAAGAACGTTGATGTAAATAGTAACTTTTTCATAAGCTAATAAATTCTATTTTCTTTTTCGTTAAATCCACCCCAAATCCTCCGCTATCGCGGAGCAGGCTTCCGCTTCGCGGAACAAGTCCTCCAGGGAGGGGAACTATATAATGTTAACTATAATTGCGATCCCGCAAATCGGGAGAAGCAATCTTTTACATGACAAATTCTTTAAGTTCCTCATACAGCCTCTGTGCCGGAAGTCCCACCACGTTAAAATATGAACCCTCAATACGGCTGCAGGCTGCAATACCTATCCATTCCTGTATTCCGTATGCTCCTGCTTTATCGTAAGGCCTGAACTTTTCAATATAATAATTTATTTCCTCATCCGAAAGTCTCACAAAAGTCACCTTTGTTGAAACGGAGAATGTTTTCTCCTTTACTGATGACAAAAGAGATACACCGGTTATTACCTCGTGAGTATTGCCGGAAAGATCACTTATCATCAGCCTGGCCTCATTAGCATTTGCAGGCTTATTCAGCACCCTGTTATTACACCATACTATAGTGTCGGCTGTAATGACTATTTCATTATCTGATAGTTTATTTCTGAAAGAACTTGCCTTTTCCCCGGCCAGGTATACAGAAATCTCTTCTCCGGAAAGATCAGGAGGGTAAGTTTCGATATAATCTCTTATTACAACGTCAAATTTTATTCCAAGCTGTCTCAGAAGTTGTTGTCTGCGAGGTGAACGTGATGCAAGTATTATCCTGTATTTATTCAGGTTATCAACTATCATTATTTTCAGACGAGGTTCCAGGTTAATATTGTTTTTACAACCACAGAATACAGGATCCCGGTTAGCATAACGATCTTCATGATGGTACTGGCGCTGTGAAGCTGTTTCTTATTTCTGCTTCTGAATACCTGATAAATAATATAGAGTAGTGGTAAAACAATAAATACAGAAAGATAGATCAGTGTTATTTTATCGGAAATGAAAAAGCCCCATACCAGATATAGCAATGCTATTGTAATAACTATCAGGCTGGTAACGAAGATCTTTGAAGCAGGTATCCCTATTACTATCGGCATTGTGTTCCTGCCATAGGTTATATCACCTTCAAAATCTTCGATGTCCTTTATTATTTCACGGGTGAGTGTTGTAAGAAAAGCAAAAAGAGAGAAGCCTCCAACCCAATAGACCAGGAAGCTTAGATCCGGTAATTGAATGGCACTGACTGCATAATGCCGGTATATGAATGACCATTCGTATATTATCACCAGGAAGGGAACCATTGCCGTCAGGCAGGCTACTATTATATTCCCGATCAGAAACTGGCGCTTATAACTGGCTGAATAAAAGTACAGCAGCCCGGATACCATCAGGAACAGTAACCCTATCCAAACATAGCCTGCTTTCCAGGAAATATAAAAACCGGCCGCCACTCCGACAATATTGAAGATATTATGCCACATCATTGCCTGGCGTCTCGGTATCCTTGTTCCAACAATAACTTTACCCTTGTTGATCAGGTCAGTTTTAATATCGAAGTAGTCATTTATTACATATCCTCCTGCAGTAATGAAAACAGTAGCAGCAACAAGAAGCATAAAATAATACCATGGAAACTGGAGTGTCATAGGAATTTGCTCTCCATTCCCGCTTAGAGGAATTATACCAATTTTACTTACCAGCGGCTCAATAACGGCATAGCGCATCAGCACCATTGTAATTATCACAATGAGAAGGTTAGTCCATCTTATAAGTCTCAGGAATTCTCTCATATTACCATGAAAATGCATCAGGGTCCATCCAGTTATTATTCAGCCGCAGCACCTGTTCAATAACATCTCTCACGCACCCCTCTCCTCCTTTTTTGTCGGAAATATATATAGCGATCTGTTTTATTTCACTATCTGCATCAGAAGGGCAAACAGGGATGCCTGCTGTTTTCATCACGCCGTAATCCGGAATATCATCACCCATAAAAAGAATATCAGAATCGCTGAGACCATGTTTTTTTTTAAAGGCATTATAATGATCAAGCTTTGTTTTACTGTTAAGGTAAATATCTGTAACCCCAAGCATCTTAAGCCTTTTCATATATTCTTTTGAATTGCTCCCTGAAATTATCCCGATATGATAGCCCTTTTTCACTGCAAGCTGTACTGCATATCCGTCACGCAGGTTTACCGTTCTGTTCGGCACCCCGAATGCATTCAGACTGATCGTCTGCAGCGAAAGAACCCCATCGATATCAAAAATAAATGCTTTTACCTTTACAAGTTCTTCCTTAAAGTTTGCCATTACAATCCTTTCCTATAGTATTTAATTATAGACTCTGTTACATCATTATATATGTTTTGCAATTCAGGCGAGAAAGATAATAAATCAATATGTTTTGCAATAGTATTCTTATCATTTCGTACAGCCGGGCCCGTTTGTGATTGATCTGGTCCAAGTTCCATGGCTTTTGAAATAGTTTCCGCGATCAGAGGTTCAAGCACCTCATATGACAATCCGGCATTCGTGGTTATTTCCTGTCCTGCCGTAAGCATATGATTTACAAAGTTACAGACAAAAACTGCAGCCAGGTGTAACATTTTCCGATGTTCTTTATCAACAACATAGATCTTTCCTCCAATAGATTCTGCAAGGGTTTTAAGCATGTCTTCATTTTCAGAACTGCTTGCTTCGATAAAAAATGGCAGATCGCTGAATGAGATTTTTCTTTCTTTGGAGAATGTCTGCAAGGGGTAAAATACACCGGTATGTTTTAAGCGCGAAGGAAACACCTCAAGACCAAAACTTCCTGCTGTATGAGCAACCAGAGTATTTTCAGGACATTTAATACTGCTCAGAATTTTTTGCAGTCTGTGATCAGGGACTGCAACAATTATAATATCAGCCGGTTCATCAAAAACAAGGTCGGCTGACCATAAAGCGCCACATTCATCAGCCAGCAGTTTCGCACTTGTTTGTGATTCAGATACAATATGAAGGATATTAATCCCCCTGGAATACATTTCCCGGCAGAGAGCTCCGGCCACCCTGCCTGCACCGGCAAAGGATAGGTTGAATTGTGCCATGGGGAGCTTTACTTTTTGCCGTACAAATAGGATTTCATCCCTGTAATCTCGATATTATAGATTTTATAATATGAGTAATAGTAAGGATTATTGCTACTATTCATTACATAAGTGCAATCCCAGTAAACATTTCCTGATATAAGCACCTGCTCCTCACCGGCCAGATCTGTATAAGTATCGTACATCTCTTCAGGATTGCAGAAATAGTAAGTATCGTAATAAATTCCGTTATAAATTGAAAAAGAAGCACTTTCGCCATTTGCACTATACGAAAGTGATGAATAGTCCATCAGTTCATTGTCAAGTGATTTGAGGATATCCTTCCCGCAACCGCATTTTACCTGCTTTTTACAACCCTGAAAGAAAAGTAACTGCAACAGTATTATTACAACGATAACTATTTCCCGGATCAGGCGGTTATTCATCTTAATAATATCTTTGATATATCTTAATAACATACAAAGTAAGCTTATATTTCACTGATTACAAAAAATAAAGCCGTCAAACCGAATATTTGACGGCTTATCATCGGAGTTATGGATAATTCAGGCCTGGGCTGTTGGCCCGCCGAAATTCAGCGGCATAACAGGTCCCGACCCTTTTACTTCCTTTATTTGTCCGTGAACAGCTTCATATTTTGCAATATTATCCTGTATGGCTGATGAAAGTCTTTTAGCATGTTCAGGAGTAAGGATGATTCTGGATTTTACCTGGGCTTTTGGTATCCCCGGCATAATCCGGATAAAGTCAACTACAAATTCCGAAGCTGAGTGGGTTATCACTGCCAGGTTTGAATAGACACCCTGGGCAATCTCCTCATTCAGCTCAATATTTATCTGGTTTTGTTCTTTTTGATCGGCCATAATAATTAGTATTAATTTACTTTATTATGTTGTTCTCAGTTTCAACTTCTGATTCCTGTTCAGCACCCATAAGGTTTTCATATTCCTCGAGCGATCCTACTATAATACTGTTATATTCGCGTTGTCCTGTGCCGGCCGGGATAAGATGTCCTACAATTACGTTCTCTTTTAGACCTTCGAGCTTATCTACCTTACCCAGTATGGCAGCTTCGTTAAGTACCTTGGTTGTTTCCTGGAATGATGCAGCTGAGAAGAAACTGTTTGTTTGCAATGCAGCCCGGGTTATTCCCTGCAGCACCTGGCTTGAGGTTGCAGGAATGGCATCCCTGGCCTCCACCGTCTTCAGGTCTCTCCGCTTGAGAACAGAATTTTCATCTCTCAGCTTACGGGCTGTAACTATCATACCGGGGCGAAGAGTCTGTGAATCCCCTGAATCCAGAATATATTTCTTTCCGTATATCCAGTCATTCTCATCCATGAACTCAAGTTTATCAACAATCTGTCGTTCCAGGAATTTTGTATCACCCGGATCCACAATCTCTACTTTACGCATCATCTGCCGGACTATTATCTCAAAGTGTTTGTCATTTATCTTAACACCCTGCAGACGGTAAACTTCCTGTATCTCATTAACAATATATTCCTGCACTTTTGTTGGTCCCTTGATTGACAGGATATCTGAGGGAGTAATTGCTCCGTCTGATAGTGCAATACCTGCTTTCACATAATCGTTTTCCTGTACGAGTATCTGTTTTGACAGGGGGACAAGGTATTTTTTCACCTCATCGGTTTTAGATTTTATTGTAATTTCCCTGTTACCCCTCTTGATCTTACCGAAGGTTACTTCACCATCGATTTCGGAAACGATTGCCGGATTCGAGGGATTACGGGCTTCGAAAAGTTCTGTGACCCTTGGCAGACCACCGGTAATGTCGCCGGATTTTCCGACAGCGCGGGGTATTTTTGCAAGCACCTCACCGGCTGTAATAGTCTTGTTTAATTCAGCAACCAGATGAGATCCTACCGGCAGGTTATATAATTTCAACTCCTCACCCTTGGGCGATAATATACTGACAGCCGGGTTCTTGGTCTTATCCCTGCTTTCAATTACCACCTTTTCCTTAAAGCCTGTCTGCTCATCTGATTCCTCACGGTAGGTAATACCTTCTAAAAGATAGTCAAAACCGATCTTCCCAGTGACTTCTGAAATAATAACTGCATTGAAAGGATCCCATTCGCAGATAAGCTTCCCCTTTTCAATTTCCTGTCCCGGTTTGATATAAAGCCTGGAGCCATATGGCATTGAATGAGTTGTAAGAGCAATTCCGGTTTTCTTATCGATTATCCTTAACTCTGCCAGTCGTCCTATAACTATATCGACATTCCCTTTTTCAGCATCTTTCCTTGTTACTGATCGTAATTCTTCAATCTCTGCGATACCTGAATAACGGGCCACCAGCCTTGATTCAGTTGTGATATTCGAAGCTGTACCACCCACATGGAATGTTCGCAGTGTAAGCTGTGTTCCGGGCTCGCCTATACTCTGGGCAGCAATAACACCAACTGCCTCACCTTTCTGCACCATTAATCCTGTTGCCAGGTTACGACCATAACATTTTGCACATACTCCCTTTTTGGATTCGCAGGTAAGCACTGACCGGATCTCAACCTGTTCGATAGGAGAGTCTTCTATTTGCTTTGCAAGATCTTCTGTCAGTTCTTTCCCGGCCTCAACAATAAGTTCGCCTGTAAGAGGATGGTATACATCATGTACAGTAGTCCGTCCCAGTATTCGTTCGTACAGCGACTCAACGATTTCTTCATTCTTCTTGATGGCTGTTGCTACCAGACCTCTTAACGTACCGCAGTCATATTCATTTATAATGACATCCTGCGATACATCAACCAGACGACGTGTAAGATAGCCTGCATCAGCTGTTTTAAGTGCTGTATCAGCAAGTCCTTTCCGGGCCCCGTGGGTAGAGATGAAGTACTCAAGCACCGATAGTCCCTCCTTGAAGTTCGAAAGTATCGGGTTCTCAATAATCTCTGAACCGGAGGAACCTGATTTCTGAGGTTTTGCCATCAGTCCTCTCATTCCGGAAAGCTGGCGGATCTGTTCTTTAGAGCCCCTTGCGCCCGAGTCAAGCATCATGTAAACCGAGTTGAAACCCTGCTTGTCATTCGAAAGCTGTTTCATAAGCGATTGAGTGAGCCTTGCATTTACATGTGTCCAGATATCGATAATCTGGTTATAGCGTTCATTATTTGTAATAAAGCCCATGCTGTAGTTGTTCAGCACCTCCTCTACCTGTTCATATCCTTCGGTGACAAATTTTTCTTTTTCCTCAGGAATGATAACATCATCGAGGTTAAAGGAGAGACCTCCCTTGAAGGCAGAATAGAATCCCAGGTTCTTTATTGCATCGAGGAAATCGGAGGTCTTTGCCATTCCGGCAAGTTTCAGAACACGTCCGATAATGTCCCTGAGAGATTTCTTTGTAAGGATCTCATTGATAAAGCCAACCTCTTCCGGTACATACTGGTTAAAAATAACCCTGCCAACCGTCGTTTCAATGACACGGTTTACCATCTCATCATTGACCCTGTCATTAACCTTTACTTTTATAACGGCATGTAGATTAACCTTCCCCTCATTATGTGCAATAGTAACCTCTTCAGGTGAATAGAATGTCAGTCCTGCGCCCTTTACTTTTTCATTGCTGGTACTCTTTCTTCCCTTCGTCATATAATAAAGTCCAAGTACCATGTCCTGCGAAGGAACGGTAATAGGTGCTCCGTTAGCAGGATTAAGGATATTGTGTGAAGCCAGCATAAGCATCTGGGCCTCTAGTATTGCTCCGTTCCCGAGTGGCAGATGCACAGCCATTTGGTCACCGTCGAAATCAGCGTTAAAGGCTGTACATACAAGAGGGTGAAGCTGAATGGCTTTCCCCTCAATAAGCTTGGGCTGGAATGCCTGGATACCAAGCCTGTGAAGTGTAGGCGCACGGTTAAGAAGAACAGGATGTCCTTTAAGTACATTCTCAAGTATATCCCACACTACAGGGTCTTTCCTGTCGACTATCTTCTTGGCCGATTTCACTGTCTTAACGATGCCTCTTTCAATAAGTTTCCTGATTATAAATGGCTTATATAGTTCTGCTGCCATATCTTTTGGAAGTCCGCATTCATGAAGGTTAAGCTCAGGTCCCACAACGATAACTGAACGTGCAGAATAATCGACTCTTTTACCAAGGAGGTTCTGACGGAATCTTCCCTGTTTACCTTTAAGGCTGTCGCTCAATGATTTAAGAGGTCTGTTTGCGTCCGTCTTCACTGCATTAGCTTTCCTGGAATTATCGAAGAGCGAATCAACAGCCTCCTGGAGCATTCGTTTTTCGTTCCTGAGGATCACCTCCGGAGCTTTGATCTCTATAAGTCTTTTCAGGCGGTTATTCCTGATTATCACTCGTCTGTAAAGATCGTTCAGGTCGCTGGTGGCAAATCGTCCTCCATCAAGAGGAACGAGCGGCCTCAGTTCAGGAGGGATAACCGGAACCACTTTTATGATCATCCATTCCGGTTTGTTTACATGTTTTGAATCTCTGAAGGCCTCAACAACCTGGAGGCGCTTAAGAGCCTCATTTTTACGTTGTTGTGAAGTTTCGGTATTTGCTTTGTGACGAAGCGAATATGACATCTCGTCAAGGTCAAGTCGGCTTAGAAGTTTGTAAAGAGCCTCAGCTCCCATATCTGCAACAAACTTATCAGGGTGATTCTCCTCAAGATACTGGTTTTCCTTTGGCAGTGATTCGATGATATCAATGTACTCCTCCTCTGTAAGGAAATCGAGAGTCTTCACTCCATCAGCCTCCTTAATGCCGGGATTAACCACAACATATCTCTCATAATAGATTATCGAATCGAGTTTCTTTGTAGGAAGCCCAAGCAGGTAACCTATCTTGTTTGGTAATGAACGGAAGTACCAGATATGTGCAACAGGGACGACAAGTGAGATATGTCCCATTCTTTCACGGCGCACCTTCTTCTCAGTAACTTCAACACCGCAGCGGTCGCACACGATACCCTTATAACGTATCCTCTTATACTTTCCGCAATGACATTCGTAATCTTTTACCGGTCCGAATATCCTCTCACAGAATAAGCCGTCACGTTCGGGCTTATAAGTACGGTAGTTTATTGTTTCAGGCTTCAGCACTTCACCACTGGAGCGGTCGAGTATCTCTTCAGGTGAAGCAAGACCTATTGAGATCTTTGAGTAACTGGTCTTTGTTTTGTTATCTCTTCTGAATGACATATACTGAAAATTTATTATTCAATTAATTTGATAAAATAACAGTAAGAGTTGTTAATCAAGGATAATACTTAATCCAAGACCTCTCAGCTCATGTAGCAGCACGTTTAGTGACTCAGGTATTCCCGACATCGGCATAGGCTCTCCCTTAACAATTGATTCATAGGCTTTTGCACGTCCTATGACATCATCAGATTTTATTGTCAGTATTTCCTGGAGTATATGGGCAGCTCCGAAAGCTTCGAGAGCCCACACTTCCATTTCCCCGAAACGCTGACCTCCGAACTGTGCCTTACCTCCCAGCGGCTGCTGAGTTATAAGAGAATATGGACCTATGGAACGGGCATGCATTTTGTCGTCAACCATATGACCAAGTTTGAGCATGTAGATAACTCCCACGGTTGCCGGCTGGTCAAATTTTTCTCCGGTACCCCCGTCATAGAGGTAAGTCTTGCCATATGCAGGAAGATCTGCCTGTTTGGTATATTGTGTTATCTGGTCAATAGTAGCTCCGTCAAAAATAGGAGTTGAGAATTTGAGTCCCAGTTTCTTACCTGCCCAGCCAAGCACTGTTTCATATATCTGTCCGAGGTTCATTCTTGAAGGAACGCCCAGCGGGTTAAGAACAATATCAACAGGCGTTCCGTCTTCAAGGAATGGCATATCCTCAGCGCGAACAATCTTAGAAACAATTCCCTTATTTCCGTGGCGTCCGGCTATTTTATCACCAACTTTTACCTTACGTTTTTTGGCAATATATACCTTGGCAAGACGCACAATACCTGTTGGAAGTTCATCCCCTATAGTGATATTGTACTTATTGCGTTTGTAAACGCCATCAATCTCCTTATACTTGATTATATAATTATGGAGAAGTTGCTTGATATTGTCATTTTTCTTCTTGTCAGTAGTCCACTTATTCGGATTGACATTCAGGAAATCTATCTCCTGAAGTTGTCTCAGTGTGAATTTGCTTCCTTTGGGTATTACATCCACATTGAGGTAATCCTTTACTCCCTGTGATGTTTTACCATTAACAAGAATAAAGAGCTTGTCCACCAGTTTTGCCTTAATATCTTCAACATTCTTGTTGAACTCCTGATCTATTTTTTCGAGCAATGGCTTTTCAACAGCTTTGGTTTTTCTGTCTTTTACTGCCCTGGTAAACAGCTTTTTATCAATTACCACACCTTCCAGTGAAGGTCCTGCTTTGAGAGACGCATCTTTTACATCACCGGCTTTATCACCGAAGATTGCACGCAGAAGTTTCTCTTCAGGTGAAGGATCTGATTCTCCCTTTGGTGTGATCTTACCTATTAATATGTCGCCCGGAATTATGTGGGCGCCGATCCTTATAAGACCGTTTTCATCGAGGTTTTTAGTGGCCTCCTCGCTTACATTGGGGATATCGGAGGTAAGTTCCTCGAGACCACGTTTTGTATCACGCACTTCAAGAAGGTACTCATCAATATGAACTGATGTAAACATATCCTCCTGGACAACCTTATCCGATATCACTATAGCATCTTCAAAGTTATAGCCTTTCCAGGGCATGAATGCAACTTTAAGGTTTCTGCCGAGTGCCAGTTCACCATTTTTTGTACCATAACCTTCAGTAAGAACCTGTCCTTTTTTGACCTTTTCGCCTTTTTTCACCACAGGAACGAGGTTTATACAGGTATTCTGGTTTGTCTTCTTATATTTCGGGAGGACATATCTTTTTATATCATCATCGAAGCTCACAAATTTCTCTTCATCAGTACGGGTGTACCTGATGACTATTTCATTGGCATCTACATATTCCACGACACCATCGCCCTCCGCAACGAATAGTATCCGGCTGTCCTTAATCACCTGTGTTTCCAGTCCTGTTCCCACTATTGCCGATTCAGGATTAATAAGAGGGACAGCCTGACGCATCATATTTGATCCCATGAGTGCCCTGTTGGCATCATCGTGTTCAAGGAATGGAATGAGGGATGCGGCAATTGAAGCGATCTGGTTTGGTGCCACGTCCATCAGGTCGATCTTTGAGACTTCTTCAATAGGATAATCAGCCTCATACCTGCATTTTGCTCTTATACTTTCAAAATGTCCGTCTTTCAGAAGAGGGGCATTAGCCTGGGCGATCATTTTCTCTTCTTCTTCTTCTGCACTCAACCATATTATCCCGTCCTTTGTGAAATCCACCTGTGCCTGATCCACCTTACGGTAAGGTGTTTCAATAAATCCAAGGTCGTTGATCTTGGCATAAACACAGAGAGATGATATAAGACCGATATTTGGTCCCTCCGGAGTTTCAATTGGACAAAGACGGCCGTAGTGTGTATAATGGACGTCTCTCACTTCAAAGCCGGCTCTTTCACGTGACAGTCCGCCTGGTCCGAGTGCCGACATACGTCGTTTATGCGTCATCTCGGCCAGAGGATTGGTCTGGTCCATGAATTGTGACAACTGGTTTGTACCGAAGAATGAATTGATTACCGATGAAAGAGTTTTTGAGTTTATGAGGTCTATCGGTGTAAATACTTCGTTATCCCTGACATTCATTCTTTCACGAATAGTACGTGCCATGCGGGCAAGTCCCACACCGAACTGTGTATAGAGTTGTTCTCCCACAGTACGTACTCTCCTGTTGCTAAGATGGTCAATATCATCGATATCCGTTTTTGAATTAATAAGTTCTATCAGGTACTCAATGATCTTGATAATATCTTCCCTGGTCAGTATCTTAATCTCCATGTCGGTATTAAGACCCAGTTTCTTATTTATACGGTAGCGGCCTACTTCGCCGAGATCATATCTCTTATCTGAAAAGAATAATTTGTCGATAACGTCACGGGCGGTTGCCTCATCGGGCGGTTCTGCATTCCGCAGCTGACGGTAGATATAAATAACTGCCTCTTTCTCAGAGTTACAAGGATCTTTTTGCAGTGTATTATATATGATGGCGTAATCCGATAGTGTTGAGTCTTCCTTGTGAAGAAGTATTGTTTTTGCACCTGAATCGACAATAAGGTCAACATGTTCCGGTTCTATTGTAGTTTCCCTGTCGAGGATCACTTCGTTTCTTTCTATGGAGACCACCTCACCAGTATCCTCATCCACAAAGTCTTCAACCCACGTTTTCAGAACCCTGGCAGCCAGCTTACGTCCAATAAGTTTTTTTATGTTTGTTTTTGAGACCTTTTGTTCTTCCGCAAGGTTAAAGATCTCAAGTATTTCTTTATCGCTTTCGAAGCCTATTGCCCGGAGAAGAGTTGTTACAGGAAGCTTTTTCTTTCTGTCGATATAGGCATACATCACGTTATTGATGTCGGTAGCAAACTCGATCCAGGAACCTTTGAAGGGTATAATCCTTGCTGAATAGAGTTTCGTTCCGTTAGCATGGAGGCTCTGTCCGAAGAATACTCCGGGAGACCTGTGCAACTGTGAAACTACAACTCTTTCTGCACCGTTGATCACAAAAGTTCCCCGTTCAGTCATATAAGGAACGGTTCCGAGGTAAACATCCTGAATAACCGTATCAAAGTCTTCATGTTCAGGATCGGTGCAATAGAGTTTCAGCTTTGCCTTCAGGGGTACACTGAAAGTGAGTCCTCGTTCAATACACTCATCAATAGTATAACGGGGAGGGTCAATATAATAATCCAGGAATTCGAGAACAAAATTATTTCTGGTGTCCGTTATTGGAAAGTTTTCAGTAAAGACCTTATAAAGCCTCTCTTTTTTCCTGTTCTCGGGAGTTGTTCCAAGTTGAAAGAACTCACTGAATGATTTTAACTGAATTTCCAGAAAATCAGGGTAATCTAATTGAACCTTCCTGGATGTGAAATTTATTCTTTCGATATTTTTTGAGGACATTTTAAAAAGATTAAGTGAACTTATAATGTAAATGACAAAAGGCCTAGTCCCGAGTCACCCGGGACTAAACCTAAAACCCAGCAATGTGGTATAGCTTATTTAAGTTCAACTTCAGCTCCTGCCTCTACTAATTGGTTTTTAACAGCTTCAGCTTCATCTTTTGAAACACCTTCTTTAACCGGAGCCGGAGCAGAGTCAACTACTGCTTTAGCTTCTTTAAGTCCTAGACCGGTGATGTCTTTAACAAGTTTAACAATCTGTAATTTCTGTCCGCCTGCGTTTTTAAGAATAACGTCGAATGTCGATTTTTCTTCAGCAGCAGGTGCTTCACTACCACTGGCTGTACCGGTGACTGTTACTGCTGCCGCAGCCGGTTCAATGCCATACTTTTCTTTAAGTATTGTTGCCAGTTCGTTTACATCTTTAACAGAAAGGTTAACCAGTTCTTCTGCAAATTTCTTAAGGTCTGCCATTTTTATTGATTTTAGTTTGATTATACTTTTAAATTAGTTCGCTTTTTTTGAAAGTGTTTCAAGAACACCATGTAGTTTATTTCCGCCTGATTGCAATGCTGATATAACGTTTTTGGCAGGTGACTGAAGCAGGAGAATAATGTCTCCGATCAGTTCCTCTCGGGTTTTTATGGAGACAAGGGTTTCGAGCATTTTATCTCCAAGGTAAATTGATTCCTGAACGTATGCGCCTTTGAGAACAGGTTTATCATGTTTTTTCCGGAAATCCCTGATAAGTTTTGCAGGGCTGTTCACTGACTGGGTAAACATGATGGACGTAGTACCTTTAAGAACCGGAAATAGTTCTTCAAGGTTCATACCGGACTGTTCAAGTGCTCTTTTGAGAAGAGTGTTCTTGACAACGACAAGTTTAATGTCATTTTCAAAGCATTTCCTTCTCAGGTCACTAGTATCAGCGGCATTAAGTTGTGCAGTATCAGTCAGATAAAAGTGGCTGTACTCTTTCAATCTTGTAGTAAGGTTGTCTATGATAGCATTTTTTTCTTCACGTCTCATAATAACAATAACATTAATTACTCATCAAGACCTTTGGGATCGATTTTAATACCCGGGCTCATTGTACTTGAAAGGAAAAGGCTACGTATGTAGGTTCCCTTTGCAGCAGCCGGTTTAAGTCTATTTACCGTTGAGATGAACTCTCTGGCATTTTCAGCGATCTTATCAGGTTCAAATGAGACCTTTCCGATAGAGGTATGAATGATTCCGCTTTTATCAACTTTGAAATCAATCTTACCCTGCTTCACTTCTCTAACAGCCTTCCCGATATCCATTGTTACGGTTCCACTTTTCGGATTCGGCATCAGTCCGCGGGGACCGAGTATCCGACCTAACTGACCTACTTTCCCCATTACGGATGGCATGGTTATGATAACATCCATATCTGTCCAGCCTCCCTTGATCTTTTCGACAAAATCGTCAAGACCAACATAATCGGCTCCGGCCTCTTTTGCTTCTGCCTCCTTATCCGGAGTACAGAGCACAAGAACACGTGTTGTCTTTCCTGTTCCGTGAGGAAGGGAAACAACGCCTCGAACCATCTGATTGGATTTTCTCGGATCTATACCTAACCTTACATCCAGGTCGATTGAAGCATCAAACTTTGTTGTGCTCACCTCTTTTACCAGGGCTGATGCTTCTTTCAACGTATAAAGTTTGTCCTTTTCAAGTTTCTCAAGAACAAGCTTTCGGTTTTTGGTAAGTTTAGTCATTTTTCTTCTGGTTTATTTTTAATCGGGGACTCACCTTTAATTGTAATCCCCATGCTTCTTGCGGTACCAGCTACCATCTTCATTGCGGACTCGATTGTAAAACAATTGAGGTCCTCCATTTTTTCTTCAGCAATTGTTTTGACCTGGGCCCATGTAACCTGTGCTACTTTTTCTCTGTTTGGCTCCTGTGAACCTTTCTTCGTTTTAGCAGCCTCAAGAAGCTGAACAGCCACCGGCGGTGTTTTTGTAACAAAATCAAATGATTTATCAGAATATACTGTTATTACTACCGGTATTACTTTTCCAGCTTTGTCCTGGGTCCTCGCATTGAATTGCTTACAGAAATCCATGATATTCACACCTTTAGAACCTAAAGCAGGTCCTACAGGTGGCGATGGATTAGCTCCTCCGCCACGAATCTGTAACTTTATTAGTCCAGCAACTTCTTTTGCCATAATTTAAAATTTGCGTGTTTTTGCGAGAGTCTGACAGTTATTCAGGAAGCATTATAAATATTATAACTGTCAATATCTTCTGTCAATTTTCCTTTTCTACCTGCATAAAACTTAGCTCAAGAGGGGTTTTTCTACCAAATATCTTAACCATTACCTTGAGTTTTTTCTTTTCTTCATTTACCTCTTCTATAATTCCCGTAAAGCTGTTGAACGGGCCATCGATCACTTTTACAGCTTCTCCCACAAAGAAGGGAACATTAAGTTCCTCATCGCTTGCATTCAGTTCATCAACCTTTCCGAGAATCCTGTTTATTTCTGCTTTCCTGAGGGGAACCGGTTCGCCGTCCTGTGATCCGAGAAATCCGATGACATTTGGTATGTTTCTCAGCAGATGTGGTATTTCACCAACCAGTAAAGCCTCAACAAGTATATATCCCGGGAAGAATGTTCTTTCCTTGCTGATCTTTTTTCCGGATCGTATCTGGTAAACCTTTTCAGTAGGAATAAGGACCTGTGAGATATAATCTCCAAGCTTCAGACGGATCACTTCACTATCAATATATTCCTTGACCTTTTTTTCTTTGCCGCCAATTGCCCTCAGCACATACCACTTCTTACTATTCTCACTCATCAGAAAAAGATCTCCTTTTTAGTATAACAAACCGTATATGAATTCCATTATCCTGCTAAAGCCAGCGTCCATGGCTGCAACAATTATAGCAATTATAAGCGTAGCTACCATAACAAGCACAGCGCTATTCTGGAGTTCGTTCCAGGTTGGCCATGTAACTTTATGCACGAGTTCAGTGAATGACTCTTTAAAATATCCTTTTATATTCATATCTCCGATCTATTTGCACGGGAGGAGAGACTCGAACTCCCGACACCTGGTTTTGGAGACCAGTGCTCTACCAACTGAGCTACACCCGTATAGGGTAGTACCGCATTGCGGCACTACTGTTCTCAAACACCGTTTACTGCAGTATTTCTGTAACCTGGCCGGCTCCCACTGTTCTTCCTCCTTCACGGATAGCAAAACGGAGACCAACATTTATAGCTACAGGGTAAATCAGGTCAACGGTTATAGTGACATTATCACCAGGCATTACCATTTCCCTGCCTTCAGGGAGAGTGATCTCTCCGGTAATATCAAGAGTCCTGAGGTAGAACTGAGGACGATAATTATTATGGAACGGAGTATGACGTCCGCCTTCCTCTTTCTTAAGAACGTATATCTCGGCCTTTATCTTTGTATGGGGTGTTATTGAACCCGGTTTGGCAAGT
>CAZHRV010000123.1:0-3807 GCA_964535035.1 uncultured Rikenellaceae bacterium | reverse complement strand
GACGGGAATATTTTTCTCCATTGCCGGATTGACACTTGCCGGGTGAAGTATTTTAGCCCCGAAATATGCCAGTTCGGCTGCCTCATCAAAGGATAATTCACGAATGACTTTTGTGTTCTCAACATACCGCGGGTCGTTATTGTGAAACCCGCTGATATCTGTCCAGATCTGGATCTCTTTAACTTTAAGGGCTGCACCGATTATTGATGCCGAATAATCACTGCCTCCACGTTTCAGGTTATCAATGTCGCCGTAAACATTACGGCAGATGAATCCCTGTGTTATAATTATTGTTACTGATTTATGTTTCCGCAGCTCCCTGTTTAAGTTTTCATTAATATAGAAATAGTCTGGCTCACCGTCCTTATCGATACGCATGAAATTCAGGGCTGACAGAAGTACAGACTTTATCTCTCTTTCCATTAGCAGCTGATGGAATAATGATGTAGAGATAAGCTCACCTTGAGCAATGATGGCTTTTTCCTGGAGTTTGGTAAAAACCCTGAGTGTGAAACTATTAATGTAATCAAAATGAGAATCGATGAGCTCATGACCGGTTTTACGGAAAGGATCAGTAGCATACAGATCATGAACAATCTGGTGATATGCTGCTCTCAGAGCATCAATTTTTGAAGAAGCCTCATTGACATTGCCCGTATAAAGCAGATCGGTGATCTCAACAAGGCTGTTTGTAGTTCCGGACATTGCGGAAAGAACAACTATCTTCCTGTCCTTATCGGTTATTAAAGGGACAAGCGCCCTTAATCTGTCGGGATTTCCTACAGAAGTCCCTCCGAATTTCATTATTTTTATAATGTCCATATTCCTGTTTAAAAAAAAACCTGCATATCCGGCAGGTCTCAGCATCAAAAAAGATCAGGATGAATGTGATGCGGACCTTACAAAGGATGCATATACTGCTTTGGATATATCTTTATTTGTTTGTACATTGTGTTACAATCAGGAAGCAAAAATATACTTTTCATTGATACGATATATTTTGATTGGATGTTTTTTGAAAATTTTGTTAATTTTGCCCCGCTATAAAAAGCCCAGATGGCGAAATTGGTAGACGCGCTAGTTTCAGGGACTAGTGTCAGCAATGATGTGCAGGTTCGAGTCCTGTTCTGGGCACGACAAACGGTGCAACGGTGCAATGGTATAACGGCACAATGGTAAGAAATAGTTATTTAATCTAATTGATTCTGTGACTTAACGCCTTTATGCCCTTGCGCCATTGTGCCTTTGAGCTGTTTCTACGCCCAGATGGTGAAATTGGTAGACACGCCAGCTTGAGGGGCTGGTGCCGGTTACGGTGTGCAAGTTCGAGTCTTGTTCTGGGCACATATGCAACAAATAAATAATTTTCTTGTGATGCTCGACGGCTACATCGGAGGGCATCCATGGTTTGTAATTCTATTGCTGGGCACAGGAATCTTTTTCACACTCTATTTACGTTTTCCGCAATTCAGGTACTTCAGGCATGCAGTTGATGTTGTTAAAGGTAAATACGATCACCACCTCGATGTAGGTGATACATCTCATTTTCAGGCTCTTTCAACTGCTTTGTCAGGTACGGTAGGTACAGGCAATATTGCCGGTGTGGCCCTGGCAATACACCTGGGAGGTCCCGCGGCTCTTTTCTGGATGCTGGTAACGGCAGCCATCGGGATGTGCACAAAGATGGTTGAGGTTACGATATCTCACAAATACCGTGATATTCTCCCCGATGGAACAGTATCGGGAGGTCCCATGTATTATATGAAGAAGAGATTGAATATTAAAACGAAATCAGGCAGAGTGATCAAAACAGGTGCAGTTATGGGTGCTTTTTTTGCCGGAGCAACAGTCTTATCTTCATTCGGAACCGGTAGCCTGCCACAGATCAACAGCATATCCAATTCAATATTTGCAACATTCGGCTTAAAGCAGATAATTACCGGTGCTATATTATCGGTTATCCTGGCTTTAATCATTATTGGCGGTATAAAAAGAATTGCTAAAGTCACTGAGAAACTTGTCCCTGGCATGGCAGTCTTTTATTTTATTGGTGCACTCCTTGTGATCGGCACAAATTATCAGAATATCATTCCTTCATTTGTAGCAATATTTTCGACAGTTTTTACCGGTACTGCCGCTGTTGGAGGTTTTATGGGGGCATCTGTGGCTTTCGCAATTAACAGAGGTGTTAACCGGGGACTCTTTTCAAATGAATCGGGACAGGGTTCAGCACCAATAGCCCACTCTGCAGCAAGAGCCCCGGAACCGGTATCAGAAGGGATGGTGGCAATACTCGAACCATTCATTGATACTATAATTATTTGTACTCTTACCGGATTAGTTATTCTCTCTTCAGGTGTATGGCATGAGAAAATCGAAAACCAGTTCCAAAATGTCGATATGACATTTCTTAACCAGATCTATGATGAAAATATTCCTGAGCAGAAACAGATGGTAAAAGATTTTATTAGGAAGGGGAAAGCACTTCCTCTCTTCAACGGGCAGCTTGATATCGTTGAAGGAAAGATGATCACACCTGTTTCACTTGTTGCTTCAAGATCATTGGCCGAAGATTTTGCATTCTTTGATAATAAGGAACCTTATACCGGTAAGATAGATGTATTGGATGGTAAGTGGAAACCGGCTTCAGCTTCTATTTCAGTAACAGGGAAATCGTTGATACATAGTGCACCGCTTACGGCGGAAGCCTTCAAACACAGTATACTGGGTGACTGGGGTCAATACATTGTGAGCATTGGATTGCTGCTCTTTGCATTTTCAACCGCAATATCATGGTCCTATTATGGCGACAGAGCTTTAATATATTTGGTTGGACCAAAATATGTGATCTGGTACAGGATCATTTTTGTAATAGCCTTTTTCATTGCTTCGTTCACCGATACAACAATAATCTGGTCGCTTTCATATATAACAATCGCCTTTATGGCAGTCCCTAATCTGATAGGTCTCTGGCTGCTCAGAAAAGAGATAAAAACAACGATCTCCGACTATTGGGTTGACTTTTCGAAAAAACATCCTGATGACAGGATGTCAACACGATTTATTGAGAAAGGCAGATTATAGAAAAGGGATAAGTTGATCTTTTGAATAATGCTACTTCCGGATTGAATCATAGATTGCCTGAAGGATATTTCCCCTGATACTGAGATCGGATAACAGGTTATTGTTTCTCGTGGGATTTACCCTGTTGCTAAGGAAGACGTAGCTTATTTCATATTCCGGATCGATCCAGACAAACGTGCCGGTATATCCTGAATGTCCGAAGCTGGAAGGTGAAGCGCTTTTTGCCGGATAAACCTCCTCCCCGGGCAGTTCCACATTATCCAGAAGAGGTTTGTCAAATCCCAAGCCACGCCGGTTATCATTTTCAGGATGCTGAACCCTGGTATATTGCTCCAGCACCTCTTTTGCTATGATCTGTTCCCCGCCGTAATATCCCATACGGCGATACATCTCCATAAGCTTCATCAGGTCGTTGGCTGTGGCAAACAGACCAGCATGCCCCGAAATACCTCCAAGCATTGCTGCTCCCTCATCGTGGACTGTGCCGTGCAGCTGCTGCTTCCGGAACAACGAATCATTTTCTGTTGGCACGATACGGCTCAATGGATATCTTATCCATGGGTTAAAACATATATCATTGGCACCCAGCTTGTTATAGATATTTGTGGTCACATAATCATACCATTTTTCACCGGTAAGCTTTTCAATTATCTCCGGAGAAATTATAAAGGCAAGATCGGAATAGAGATATTTTTTTTCGCCGAGCGGCGATTTTTTAATTTC
>CAZHRV010000122.1:0-5493 GCA_964535035.1 uncultured Rikenellaceae bacterium | reverse complement strand
TTTGGTGTAATCACCTGTTTCTGGATTGACAGTTACAAGAAATTCTGCCTGACTAAAAGCAGTTACTGCAGTTATTAGCAGCATTACTAAAATGAGATTAGTAATTTTTATCATGTTTGTAACATTGCATTACACACAACGGTTTGCCGGTATGGTGTCGTGCGGGAGTTCGAGGCGCTTACCTATCAGTGTACACCAACCTTTTTTACGAGCCACAAACCCTTGCAACCCACTGAAACCCGCATGCACTATGACCGGCTGTTAGCACCAGTATTTATTCTCCTTGTATATCAATTGATGGTAAAATTCTTACCTGAATATATTCTCCTAAATCCTCAATTTCAATTAGATATTCAGTATCCGATTCCATTGTAGCTATTGCTTTGTAAGTATTATCACCGACCTTTTTAAGAATTTTAACTTTCTTACAACCTTCATCTTGCAACAATGGATTTTTATCGACCAAATCTTCAACTATACTTTTCGCAGAGTATGCAATATCATTAAGTTTATTTGCTTTCGTAGTCGAAACAATACTTAATGTATAATTTAGTGCTATCAAAATTATTGCAATTATTAGTAGAATATTACCTGCCTTTTTTCTTTTATTTAAATATGAATACACGATAGATGACAATAATAGCAAGGTTAAAAACAATACAATTATCCCGAAAATATTAGCAATCTGCTGAGTTAAGCCAAATTCAATAATTAATTTGTTTAAAAACTTTATAAGAGCAGGCCACAAATAGTAATAAATCTTTTTAAGACCAAGTAAATAAATAGCAGCAGTTACTAAAATAGGAAATGCTACAAACCATAAAATTTTTGACTTTTTCATCGGCTTAAATTTTTGTTTTTTTATTATAAAGGAGACACTTTTTGTAGAATTCTAAAATATCCAAATCCTTTGTAAATTCTATTATTCCTTCCCAGTCTAGGAGCTTAATTTCTATGAAATCAATTATTGAATCTAAATGTTGATTTAACCAGGTATAATCTTTAAAATCATCGGAATATGAATATTCATTAATACGCCTTTTTATTATTTCTTTAATATTGTTTTTATCAGTAAATTGTTTTAGACTAGGTAACTGAGAAATCTGTTTATTTGGAACAATTACATAAAATCCGAGCTTTTTAAATTTCTTAAAATCAAGCTCTTTCCTTTTCAATAATTCCAAAACACATCCGACATTTCTCGCTGCTTGATTATAATAGTTGGCATTTTTAGTCCCTTTTGATAATTCACTGTATATTTTAGCTTCGATTACATAAAAAAAGTCACAATTTTCTTTTAAACTCAAATCACCGTATTGATTTTCACCAATTATAAATTCACCAACTACTCCATCGGCATGTGTCCATGATTCAGATAATTTATCTCCTCTGTATCTAGGTAAAAATGGAGAAGGTAGTAGAGCCTCAGAAAACCATATTATATCTCTATTGCAAAAAGATAAATCATGGATGCAATTGTAATTTGTTTGAAACCAATCAAGAACTATCCGAAGAAGCCACCCCTCATTATAAATATAAGTTTCAGGAAGGTTTCTTTGAGAACTTTCAATCTTGTCAATAATTTTATGTACTCGGTCGTTCATAATATTGGTGCTAACGTTCCTGCTGTAAGATTTCGTAGGCGTTGCATCGCACTAGTTTTTGTTTGGCAATATACAAACTTTCGTCCTGCGTTCATATCTCCCGTGGGAAAACATAGCCTATGAATTTTACAGCATGTTATGTGGCGTTAGTGTGTCCTGTCGTTACTCAGGGATGCAATTTAATAAAGTTCTTTGAATTTGAGTAACATAACTGTAATCGAGATGAGAGGGTCATGACGGTAAATGTCATGATGGACTCTCGGTAAAGACCTTACAGGAGGATTTGCCAAACCACCATGAGGTGCTGCCTTTTCAAGAGGTCGGTATTGAGCGTCATGGAAACGGTGAAGAGGTCATTTGCCTGTCTACCGACAGGTAGATACGACCGACTTTATCAGGTATAGACTACTGGAGACGAATGAGTAGCGATTAAACCATCGTAGAGGTGTCGTGAATAACCACATTATTGGTCAAAAGCAGGAGTTCGGACGTGTGCTTGCGATAAGGATATCAAATTACCTGTAATACAGGATATCCGGCCAATCGGCATAAAGATGGCGTGAACTTTAGTCTGGGCTTGGTTACGGAACAGGAGAAGCTACTCAGCTGATGTTAAGGGAGAAGGCCGTAAATCCACGCGAAGGAAAAGGCCGAGAGTACCAATGCAGCAGAGCTAGTGGCGGATGGAGCGTAGTAGTGAAGAAGCTCCTGTAATGGGAGTGGAGCGAAGGTCTCCACCTGTCCGGTTTCAAATTGTATTACAACTTATAATCGAAAGGATTATGTAGAATGATTTTCAAGGAGAAACAAAAGTCGCAACCAATAGAGAAGCGACAAGTATGGGACGCCTTTAAGGCGGTAAAAAGTAATGACGGCAGCGCTGGCGTCGATAATATTGATATTGTCGAAATCGAGAGTCATCCGGGGAAATATCTGTATCCCTTATGGAACCGTATGTCAAGTGGCAGTTATATGCCCATACCTGTTCGTGAGGTTCTTATCAGCAAAGAAGACGGGAGGAAACGTGCACTGGGCATCCCCACTGTTTTAGACCGGGTAGCACAGGAGGTCATCCGTCAGGGACTTGAGAAGATTGCAGAACCGCAATTTAGTGCCAACTCGTTCGGGTATCGACCCAAAAAGAGCCAGCACATGGCGGTGGCGCAATGTCAGGCAAATTGCCAGAAATTTAATTGGGCAATCGACCTTGATATCAAAGGTTTCTTCGACAATATTGACCACTGGCTGCTCATCAGGGCAGTTAAGCGGTTCACTACATCGAAACATATCCTGATGTATGTGAAACGATGGCTTAATGCACCGATACAAAAGCGGGACGGGAGCATTGAACCAAAACAGGGCAAAGGCACGCCACAAGGAGGAGTAATATCTCCCTTGCTGGCGAACATATTTTTGCATTTTGCTTTTGACACATGGTTTGAGGAAACATTTCCCGATTGTGCCTATGAACGCTATGCCGATGATATTATCATTCATTGCAAGCATTTCAAAGAAGCATTAAATGTATTGGCAGCGGTAAAACAGCGGATGCAACGATGCAAACTGGAAATCAAGCAGGAGAAATCAAACATTGTCTACTGCAAGCGCAACCAGAAAAACCACCCCCCATTCAAGCCCAAATATGTCCAGTTTGACTTTTTGGGTTTTACCTTTAAGCCACGATGGATAAAGGAAAAGGGGAGAAAGCCCCATTTAGGGTTTACCCCGGCCATCAGTAACAAACGGCGAAAGCGTATAGGTCAAACCCTGTATAAACTGAAAATACACCGCATGGTGCAATTTTCTTTACAGGATATTGCTCTACAGCTCGAACCCAAGATACGTGGCTGGATAAACTATTATGGGAAATTCCGGTTTTCCGAAATGCGCAAAGTTTTCAGGGTTCTCAATTATCGTCTTATGATGTGGGTAAGGAACAAATACCGAAGGTTCAGGAAGAAAATCAAAACGCACGCCTTTAAATGGCTGTGCAATGTTGCCAGGCAATATCCTAATACGTTTTTGCATTGGCAATATGGCTTTCTTCCGTAGCGACTTGGATAGGAAGAGCCGTATGACGGGAGACTGTCATGTACGGTTCTGAGAGAGGTTTAGGGGTGAAACTCCCCTTTACCTACTCGACATTTTTATTATTCATTATGGCAAAAATCTATTTTTCTAAAAACTCTCGTATACGCTGATTGAATACGTTTGGAGTAATCAGAGCAAGTGAATGAGCACCAAGACCTTTATTAAACATATGATATTCAGCATTTGGATAAAGTCTTTTGAGTCCATCAAAATACTTCAAAATCACATCATCTTCAGCAACGGTAATTAATATTTTCCCTTTCCAGGAAGATAAATCATCTGGATGGAACTTATAGTTTCTTACAAAGTCTATCATTAGATCTATATGTGTCAATATTATTCTTTTTGTAAGCTTTGATTTTAATTCTTTAAAGTAACCCTTATACCAATCGAGCCACTCGGTTGAATCATGATGCAATTCTTCTTTATCTGGTTTTGCCAATAATCTGAAGAGCAGTCTGGTTAGGGAGGAGGGCAGAATTCTGAACAATGTAAAATTATAACGATAATAAGTAATTTTATCAGAAGGATAAAACGTATGCGCTAGTATGATTTTATTGATCATAGTTGAATGATCTCTTAAGAAGCATTGTGCTATTAATCCACCTTCGCTATACCCCATCACATTTACATTATGGACATTCTCCGTTTGTAGTATTGTGTAAAGTGCATTTGAATATTCATCCATCTTTGCATTAATCAGCACAGGACATGTGGGTGCTATTATTCGATAGTCGTTCTCAAATTCCACAATTTGATGTATCCACATATTGAAATATACATATCCTCCATGAAGTAATAGTAATACATCTTTGTCTTTTTCTGAATCAAAATATTTCCAAGTAGTACCGTTTATGAGCAGACTTTTTTGAGGATGTGATTCATCAAAATTTTCAATGAACTCTTTCTGTACACTTGGTATTTTTGAGTAGAATTTTTTTATTATATGATCTTTCATTTTTTAATACTTTTTACTTCATTGATTCGGTCGGATAGGTCGGGCGGGTTACCCCGCCTTTCCCTCCTAAGAACCGTACGTGCGACTTTCACCGCATACGGCTCAAGCACTCTTAAGGCTACAAATAAATGTAACCCGGGAACGGAGAAATGTTACCTTCGCAATACTTTACAGTGATGATCCAACCTAACACATGGACGAAAGAAAGGTATCAAGAGCACATCCTAAAAGGATTCATTTGCAACCTTGAGTAAAGGATCTTACCATAGATTTCTTGCGATAGAGCACCAGATAAAAGTCAGCCTGCTTTCGCAGTAGAGCAACTTTGGAACTCCTATCTACCTCATTACAAGATAGACTTCGCTTACTTTATCCTCCTTTACCTGCTTAGTATTGTGCTGTCGTCACCGAGAGCCTACCTGCTGTTGCATCAGGAACTAATCAGGCTTACCACGTTCCGCTCTAATAACAGGATGGGTTAGGTGCTGCCTCTACGCCGAAGGGACAAAATCCATGTATGAAATGCTAGAAATTCATATCTTGCCCTTATACCTTTTGGTCAAAGCGTATCAACAACTTTCGCTTTTGCTTCTGACGGCGCTTACGTCAATTCACATATGTTCACCATACCACCCAAGCCGACACCCTCCGGTTGTTGTTACCGGAATCATTCTCCTTACGGAAAATGTTTAAGGTAATCTTGTCCCGACAGCTTCACACAAGGAGATCACTCTCCATGCATGTGTCGGTAGGCTCATCTGATGGAACAGAAGGTTAACTCGAATTGTAGAATGTTGTCATAATACATTGGTTAACAGTTATATAGAGCGACTTCGTGTC
>CAZHRV010000121.1:0-4965 GCA_964535035.1 uncultured Rikenellaceae bacterium | reverse complement strand
ACCACAGTTCTTTTGCAAATATATCAGCTCCCACTGAGAAAGCATCTTCACGTGCATTTAATGAATTTGCAAAAACAATTCTAGCTGAATAACAAAAGTCTATCGATCTTTTAAAGTAATTTACCGCTTCAGTAAGTGTTTCTTCAACTTTTTCAATTCCTTTTTCTTTTTCGAAATCCTTTTCAGCATCCTGATAATAGTTTAATGCTTTAGAATATTCTAATGGAGCAAGAATATCTGCTTTCATTGCTTTTGCATTTCGCATTGCTTCATCAGCTTGTTTAAATACGGCACTTTTTGTTTGTTGTGCATAACCGCTGGTACCAGCTATAAAAATAGCCAGGAAAAATACCACGGCAATTTTAGTTTTTGTTCTTAACACATTTTTCATTTTATCTTTTTTATGTAAAATAATTAAGCTATAAAGTTGGGTATCATTTAAGTAATACTTGTTACATAATTTAGGTAATAAGTTACATCATTCACATATTTTCAATAAACATCTTTAATGATTTAAGGCATATTGAAAGGGTAATGCGATTAATCTAAAAATCGGATTAACTAAAAAATTAATATGGTATCCTGGCTAGTACCTAGCTGTAAGCTGTACTGATTATCTGCTATTTCCCGATACAGAAATTCCTGAAAATATTTCCCAGTATTTCATCGGTTGTGATCTCTCCGGTTATCTCTCCCAGATAATGGATAGCATGCCTTATATCAATTGCAATGAGATCTTCCTGTAAATTATTCTCCAGTCCCTCCTTTACTCTTTTAAGGCTTTCTGTTACTTGAGATAATGCCCTGTAATGTCTTATATTAGTAACAATTACACTTTCTGAAATTATTTTATCGCTCTCAATGGTACTGCTTATGGCTTCCCTGAGCTCATCTAATCCTTCACCTGTTTTTGCTGAAATTAAAAGCATTGATTCACCTTTCTGCAGGGATATCGCGTTTTTAAAATCATTCCTTTGTCCCGATATATCATTATCTATTTTATTAAGCAGGATGAAAAGCTTCTTATCTTTCCCGGCAATCTGGCTGCGGACACCATTCAACACCCCGGTCAGAGCAGTGATCCCTTCATTCACATCGGCAACAAGCATGATTAATGAGGCAGCGGTGATCTTTTCATGTGTCTTCTTTATTCCTATGTTCTCTATGATGTCTCCTGTGTCTCTCAGTCCGGCTGTATCAATAAAACGATACTGAATGCCGTCAATTACAGCAATATCCTCTATTGAATCCCTTGTAGTGCCCGGTATCTCCGTAACGATTGCCTTTTCCTCTTTAAGAAGATTATTCAGAAGAGTTGATTTTCCTGTATTTGTATTTCCCACAATTGCAACGGGCACACCGTTTTTAATTACGTTACCCAGGCTGAATGATGAAGTGAGCTCCCTGGTAACAGTTAAGACTTTTTCAACTATTTCCAGCAATTTTACCCTGTCTGCAAATTCCACATCCTCTTCTCCGAAATCGAGTTCCAGCTCGATCAGTGATGCGAAGTGAAGCAGGTCGGCTCTCAGTATTCTGATCTCATCAGAGAATTCCCCGCGCATCTGGCTGATAGCAATTTTATGCGCTGCCTCAGATTCCGATGCTATAAGATCGGCCACAGCTTCAGCCTGCGACAGATCCATTTTCCCGTTAAGAAAAGCTCTCATGGTAAATTCTCCCGGGTTTGCCGGCACGGCACCATTTTTTATAAGTAATTTGAGGATATTTTGCTGAATATACCTGGAAGCATGGCACGAAATCTCAATTGAATCTTCACCGGTGTAGGAGTGAGGCGCCCTGAAGATGCTTACAAGAACATCATCAACTATATCATCCCCGGAGTGTATTTCACCGTAGACAATCGTATAACCCTGCTGTTCAGTGAACTTTATTCTCCTTTCGGACGGAAAGAAAATCCTGTCACAAATGGCTATGCTTTGAGCGCCGCTTATCCTTATTACCGCGATAGCACCTCCTCCTGATGTTGCGGGAGCACATATCGTTTCCTCTGTCCTTAACATATTTCACCATCTGTTCAGATAGACAAATGTAGGAAACTTATACCAAACGGCAACCGGCTGGCGGCTATCGGCTTATCTATATTGCCTTTTGCCAACTGCCAATTGCCAACTGTTTTTATCTTTCAAGGTTCTGAACGGTGAAGTAAGTATCATCAACTTTGACCTGTTCCCTGATATTGCTGAAGACTATCTCTGATTGTCTGTCAGTAACAAGGTTATTTGCGATCATATCCCTGATCATGTATTTTCCTTCAGGCATCTGATGCACGCTTTTGATTTCAATTGTCTTATACAGCTCATCATCAAAGTTATAGAACTCCATTTTCTGTACCTGATAATTATCCATGTCAATATAGCTTAGTTTCCGGGAATAGCCATATTCATCTTCTTTATCCTCATCAACCGGAATACTTTCGATAATCCATATGTTGTCTTTTCCGGATTCCGGAAAATGACGGTTGATAAAGTCGGAGAGGGTTGGAGAACTCATGTCGGCATTTGAAAATTCAGAGCTCATAAAACTCCTTCCCTTTTCAGAAGATACTATTCGCCGGGTTCTTTTTAACGCAGGCAGATATATCCACATTTCATCAGCGCTATTCCTGTTGTCAACCACCAGCATGGCAGTACCTCTTACATCGGCCGGTTCAATGAATTTAATCATTCTTTTCTCAAGTCCTCCTGAAAAGCTCTTGGTGGTCATCGAAATTGTCCTGTTTCTCGAGGCCCCGTTCTTTTCGGTAATTGACAGGTTAATTGTAGCGCTCATTGAGCCGGTAAGGCTTAGCTCCCGGCTTTTATTCATTATCTGCCCTGCATCCGGCAATTGAGCCGACACCTGCAAAAGCGGCAGAATTAATGCCAAAATCAATACTCTCTTTTTCATTTTTCTTGTTTCTTGTTTCTTGATTCTTGTTTCTTCTATTCATATTATTTTCAACAAAGCCTGGTTTGAATTTCATCAGAATTGCCGGAATCAGCACTATTGCACCTGCAAGGCATGATCCTATTGAAATTATCACCAGGTAACCGAAGAAGCGTATTGAGGTGAACCCTGACAGGATCAATACTGAGAATCCGGCCATAACACCACATGCATTTATTATAATGCTCCTTCCTATTGTCCCCAGTGCTTTCCTGGTTGATTCCTCATACGAAAAGCCCTGTCTGATCTGGATATTAAAGCACCAGATATACTGTATTGTAAAGTCAACACCCACACCGATCATGATTGATGAGAGAAGGGCTGTTGCTGCATCAAGTGCAATACCTGTAATTCCCATGAATCCGAAAAGGATGAGTATTGATGATGCAAGAGGAATCGAACCCACAATGCCGCCTTTAAAAGATCGGAATATCAATGTCAGGAAGATGAATACCGTTACCAATGCAAACAGCAATGATACTATCTGTCCCCTTATTATCGATGCTGCAAAGTCTGCCATGATTATTGCATAGCCTCCCACGGTTATCTCTGCCGGAAAGTCCTCGGTGAGCTCATCTATTGTTGACTTTACTTTCTTTATGATCCTGTTTTCCGGCTGGGCCAGGCGTATCAGAATGTGTGCCTTTGTGTTTTCCAGATTCATCATCTGCCTGAAGTCATCAGGATCACCACTCATATTATAGAGCTCAAACATCTGTGCAATGGCTGCTCCCGATTGTGGTATTTTATCATAACCTCTTTCACCGGGATTATATATAGCCTTGCTCATCTCCCTTACAGCCTGCGAAATGGAGAATACCTGGCCAACACCATCCATGCTCTCCACCCTGACGGTCAGGTTATCAATACCCTGCATTACCTCCGGATCCTTGATATTTCCTTCAACCATAACGGAGATAGTCTGTGATCCTCCGAACTTGCTGTTTATGATATCCGATGCCATCCGCAGTGTATTTTTCTTCGGGAAATACTTCTCCTGGTTGGTCTCTATTTTCAGAAGCGTCATTCCTGATGCAAGAATTATTGTAAGCAATACAAAACCTGCTATGATATGTCCCGGTTTTTTAATTATAAGTCCGGACAGAGCACTCAGAAACCAGTCAAATCCTGCTGTTTTAATCTTCTTCGGTTTGAAATTATCTTTTCTTTTTCCTCTGAACCAGATAAGCGCAGGAATAAGTATCAGGCTCATGATAAGTGCCATTGCCACGCCGACAGCGGCAAGTATTCCAACCTGCCTGGCCGGGATAATGGAATGTGCAAGCAGTGCCAGGATGCCTGCAACAGTAGTAAGTCCGCTGAAGAGTATCGGCATATTCAAAGAACCTGTAAGTTCCCGGATAAGTGATTTCCCGGCAACGGTCTCGCCCTTCAGTCTTAGCTCCTGGTATCTTGCAACAAGGTATATTCCGTAATTATTGGCTACGGCAACAAGAATTATCGGAACAAGGAGGGTTATAATTGACATTTTCCAGCCCAGCAGGGGAATCAAACCCATGCACATGGCAATAGAAAGCACTACTACGCTGAACGGCATCAGGACACTTTTCCACTCACCCAGGCTCAGCTTAAGGATCAGAAGCATTACCAGCAGAGCCAGAGGGACCAGGAAAACAGCATCCTTACGTACATCTTTCATAATATGCTGCCTGATATATGGAAGTCCTCCCTTCAATACCTGTGTATTCCCTGCATGAACCGCAGTAATGGAGTCTATTCTGTGCAATGTGATACTCTCACCTTCTACATTGTTTATTGTGGCTGAGATGGAGGCTGACGTCATATCGGATGAGATGACAATATCACGGGCAAATCTGTTATTCAGTATCTCTTGCCTGAGCTCCCTGAAACCTGCCGTATCAGATGGTATTCTCCTTATAAGCGGATCGGCAGTCATCATTCCTTCTGTGCTTTTTATTGTCCGGACAGTGAAAGGAGAGATGCGGTTGGTTACGCCTGTAAGCTTTGAAATGGCGCGGTCAGCGGCTTTTATGT
>CAZHRV010000120.1:0-28898 GCA_964535035.1 uncultured Rikenellaceae bacterium | reverse complement strand
AAATGTATTCCTTTATTATAAATGAAAATAATCTAAGGGTTCTGAATGAAGATAAGAATCCGGAGCGGTATCTTCTTTTCTTCATGGAAAACTATTTAAAATGAGAAGGATAAGAATACTATGGACAGATGATGAGATTGAGGTTCTTAAACCCCATATCCTCTTCCTGCAGGATAAAGGGTATGAGATAGATACCTGTTCAAACGGCAATGATACTATTGATCTTGTACGGCAAAACTCCTATGATCTCATATTTCTCGATGAACATATGCCGGGGTTAAGCGGTATTGAGACTCTCAGGCTTATCAGGGAAGTGAGGAACGATATCCCCGTGGTAATGATAACGAAAAGTGAGGAAGAGGATATAATGGAAGAAGCAATCGGTTCCGAAATAGCCTATTATCTTATCAAACCGGTTAAACCCAAACAGGTACTGCTTGCAATAAAGAAGATACTTGACCAGAAAAGGCTTGTCACAGAAAAAACAACAACAGATTACAGGCAGGAATTCAGCCGTATCGGTGACATGATATCATATGCAGGAAGCCGGGAAAACTGGACAGAGGTGTATCGTAAGATAACCTACTGGGAATCAGAGCTTGAAAAATCAGCTGACCAGGGAATGACAGAGATATTGAAAATGCAGGAAAATGAAGCAAATAACCTCTTCTCTAAATTTGTTTCAAAAAACTACCTTTCATGGTTTGATCCCGGTACTGCTGATCTTCCTGTTCTTTCACACTCACTTTTCACAAAAAAGGTATTTCCGCATATAAGTAATTCCAGACCCTTGTTTTTTATTCTCATTGATAATTTGAGGTTTGATCAGTGGAAAACAATTTCGGCTGAACTTACCGGTCTTTACAGGGTGGTTGAGGAAGATGTTTATTTCAGCATCCTGCCGACTGCAACCCAGTACAGCCGTAATGCCATATTTGCCGGGCTCATGCCGTCGCAGATTGCCGAACTTATGCCTCGTTTATGGGTCGATGATGATGATGAAGCCGGAAAAAATAACTTTGAAGAGGAGCTATTCAGGAACCAGCTTTCAAGGAAAGGATTAACATACAACTGGTCATATAACAAGATCAGCAGCAACACTGAAGCAAAAAAAGTAAATGAAAGAATCAAATCTATGCTCGGGAATAAGATCAATATTCTTATTTACAATTTTGTTGATATTCTTTCCCATGCCCGTACAGATATCAGCGTGATAAGGGATCTTACGGATGATGAGACAGCCTACAGGAGTCTCGTAAGGTCATGGTTTATCCATTCTTCACTGTTTGATCTGCTGAAAACACTGACCAGGTATCAGGTAAAAGTCATTATCACAACCGATCACGGAACGATAAGGGTCCAGAACCCGGTCAAGATCATTGGTGATAAAAAGACATCTTCTAATCTGCGTTATAAGACAGGAAGAAATCTTGATTATAACCCTACAGAGGTATTCGAGATCAGGGATCCCGGGAAAGCATTCCTGCCAAAGACAAATATAAGCTCGAGGTATATTTTTGCCACAAATAAGGATTATCTTGTTTACCAGAATAATTTTAATTATTATGCCGGGTATTACAGGAACAGCTTTCAGCATGGAGGGATTTCAATGCAGGAAATGATGCTTCCTGTTGCTTTTCTGGAACCCGTGTAAATAAATGAAAATTATAGTTAAACATAAGAAAGATCTCCCATCCGCAGTCAGGAGATTGCTTGATCATTCTGGTAACAGCAGGATCTTTGCATTTTATGGATCGCTGGGTGCGGGAAAAACAACAATTATCAAAGCAATATGTAACCTGCTTGGAGCTTCTGACATCACCAGCAGTCCCTCTTTTACACTTGTAAACGAATACAGGACGCCTGAAGGCAAATCTTTATATCATATTGATTTTTATAGAATCAGAAATACTGAGGAGGTGTTTGATTTCGGGCTTGAAGAATATCTCTATGGAGGATCATATTGCTTCATGGAATGGCCGGAACTGATAGAGGAGTTATTGCCGGAAGGTACGGTAAAGGTCCGTATCAATGTCGGAAAATATGAGAAACGTATTCTGGAGGTGTCTTAAGCTGATTATATTTTACTCCTGTATCCCAATTTGTTTTAACTTTGGAGAAATAACACTATTACTGAAATGAACATGAGAGGCAAGAGTGGAAAAGTGAATCTTGGCGACAGTGCTTTTATGCCTAAAGAAGAGCATCTTGAAACTGCTGTAAGGTTCAGAAGATTATCTATCGGTATCCCCGGCGATCCTAAGGATGATGAAAAAAGAGCAGCTCTTTCACCGGAAGCGGTTAACCTGCTTGTGGAATCAGATAATGAGGTAATTATACAAAAAGGTGCGGGTACCGGAGCTAATTATTCTGATAAGGATTACAGTGAAAACGGGGCAATTATTACCGATTCTCCGGCAAGAGTGTACAGCAGCGATGTTGTTATTAAGGTAGCACCTTTTAACAGTAAAGAAGCTGAATACCTGAAAGGCAACCAGGTAATTATGTCGTACCTTAATGTGCTGAAGCTGAATGAAGAGACTCTCTCGCGGCTTATAAGGAAAAAAGTTACTGCTATTGCCTTCGAAAAGATCCGTGATGCCACAGGTCTTATGCCTGTTGTGGAATCCATGAGCGAGATTTCCGGTGTGACTTCTATCCTTCTGGCTTCCGACTATCTCAGCAACCACCATGGAGGAAAAGGTGTTATGCTTGGAGGTATTACGGGAGTAACGCCAACAGAAGTGATCATCCTGGGAGCTAACAGAGCTGGAGAATATGCTGCCAGGGCAGCACTGGGTCTGGGATCCCAGGTAAAAATATTTGACAATTCGCTTGAGAGGCTCAGAAGATTTGAATCATTTATCGGATACAGGCTGCAAACATCTGTCTTCCATCCGCAGGTCCTGAAAAAAGCATTGAAGTCGGCTGATGTTCTGATAGGCGCCATTGAGCTGGAGGATCTCCGTCCATGGTATTATGTAACGGAAGATATGGTGAAAAACATGAAAAAGGGTGCAGTTATCATTGACCTCAGCATTGACAGGGGAGGATGTATCGAAACGAGCGAATGTCGTGCGCTCCATGATCCTGTTTATGAAAAACATGGCGTGATACATTTTTCTGCCTGGAACCTGCCTTCACGTGTTGCCAGGACAGCCACAATAGCTTTCAGTAATATATTTGCACCGCTGCTACAGAGAATGGCAGATACCGGCGGGATAACCCAGCTTCTTAAAAATGATCCGGGCCTCCGTAACGGCGCCTACCTATATAACGGTATACTGACTAATGAAACACTCGGACAGAAATACGGGATATTATCAAAAGACCTTGATCTTCTTCTAACCGCTTTCTGATAATCAAATATAGATTAGTGTTGCCACATCCCCGCTGATATCTATCGTGGCTTTGCTGCCAATATAGAAAGCACGGTTATCACTGATATGTCCGGCAGGGAAGTTGAACAGAACCGGAAAATCATAACCTTCAACGATATCTGATATTATTGCTACAGGGCTTTTACCCCATGGTATTCTTGTTTCAACCATCTCATTCATACCCCCGACCACAAGTGCAGCGAGATCCTCAAGTTTGCCGGCAAGCTTCAGGGATGTCATCATCCTGTCAAGATGATAATTGTATTCCCCGATTTCTTCAATAAACAGTATCTTTCTTTTTGTCTTTGGCTCTCCGGGAGTACCTGCAAGGCTATAGAGAAGCGAGAGGTTCCCGCCTGTGATCTCTCCTTCAGTTTTTCTTCCCCTTCTGAAATCACCCTTCCATTCAATCGGCTGACAACCTTCAAACAATGCCTTGTGCAGAGATTCAATCGTCTCCGGTGTTTTCTCGTGATTATAATAATTCAACGGCATCTCTCCGTGTACCGAAACAATATTATACTTCTCAGCCAGCCATGAATGCAATACAGTTATATCGCTGTATCCGACATACCATTTAGGATACCTGCGTAAAGTGGAAAAATCAATCCTGTTGATGATCTTCAGTATTCCGTAACCGCCTCTTGAACAGAATACTGCTTTAATTCTTTTATTGTCTGTCGCTGCCTGGAAATCCCTGTACCTCTCATCATCGGTGCCTGCAAAGGGACCATCCTGCTTCAGGGCATTATCACCGATATGTACCTTCAGACCCCACTCTTCCAGTAAGGTAACTGCCGATTCTACTTTTACACTCTCAATGGCAAATGCAGGAGAGATTATGGCTACTTCATCGCCGGGTTTTAAAAATGGAGGTTTTACTTTTTTTGCTGACATCTCTGTTTAATAATACGTAAAAGTAATTATTAATGGTTCTCCTGAAAAGTGATTAAGTGCCATTTTATAAATTTATTATCTTTGGTCGTTTATAAAAATCCTGCCGGTTCATTATCAACATCATGAAGAAATTCAAAAGATACCTTATCACATCTGCACTCCCGTATGCGAATGGCCCTATACATATCGGCCACCTGGCAGGAGTTTATGTGCCTTCCGATATTTATACCAGGTACCTGAGGATGAAAGGAGAGGATGTGATATCAATATGCGGGTCTGACGAGCATGGTGTCCCTATAACTCTGAAAGCACGCAAGGAGGGGGTTACGCCACAGGAGATCGTTGACAGGTATCATGCAATAAATAAAAAAGCCTTTGAGGATTTCGGAATAGCTTTCGATATATATTCACGGACATCAAACAAGGTGCATTACGATACTGCCTCCGATTTTTTCCTGACCCTTTATCATAAAGGCGAGTTCATCGAAAAATCCACGGAACAGTATTATGATGAGGAGGCGGGTTGTTTTCTTGCCGACAGGTATATAACCGGAACCTGTCCCCATTGCAGTAATGAAGATGCCTACGGCGATCAGTGTGAAAAGTGCGGAACCTCTTTAAGTCCATCCGATCTCATCAATCCTCACTCAACTATCAGCGGCAGCAAGCCTGTTTTACGCGAAACACTGCACTGGTACCTTCCTCTTGACAAGTATGAACCATGGTTGAAAAAATGGATACTTGAAGATCATAAGGAATGGAAGACAAATGTTTACGGGCAGTGCAAATCATGGCTCGACCAGGGTTTACAGCCAAGAGCCGTCAGCCGTGATCTCGACTGGGGAGTCCCGGTACCGGTAAAGAGTGCAAAGGGTAAAGTTCTTTATGTATGGTTCGATGCCCCTATCGGATATATCTCGGCTACAAGGGAGCTCACAACCGACTGGGAAAAATACTGGAAGGACGATGAAACAAAAATGGTTCATTTTATAGGTAAGGATAATATCGTATTTCATTGTATAATCTTCCCTTCGATGTTAAAAGCTGAAGGAAGCTATATCCTTCCCGAAAATGTTCCTGCCAATGAGTTCCTGAATCTTGAAAATGACAAGATTTCCACATCCAGGAACTGGGCAGTCTGGCTGCATGAATACCTGATCGACTTCCCGGGAAAACAGGACGTTCTCCGCTATTCTCTATGTGCCAGCGCCCCGGAGACCAAGGATAATGATTTCACCTGGAAAGAGTTTCAGGCACGTAACAATAACGAACTCGTAGCTATTCTGGGTAACTTCATAAACAGGACACTGGTACTTACAACCAATTATTATGAAGGGAAAGTACCTGAGAGAGGAGAAGCAACACAAGATGATGAGATGGTCTTGAATGAGATAATACAAATAAGAAAAAATGTAGAAACCAGTCTTGATACATACAGGTTCAGGGAGGCACTCAGGGAGGCAATGAATCTTGCCAGGCTCGGAAATAAATACCTTGCCGATGCGGAACCGTGGAAAATAATCAAAACCGACCCTGAAAGAGTAAAGACTATCATGAATATTGCTCTGCAGGTAACTGCAAACCTTACAATCGTGCTTGAGCCATTTCTTCCATTTTCTATGGAAAAACTTAGGAGCTGGCTTAAACTTGATCCACTTAAATGGAGTGATGCAGGCAGAAATGACCTGTTGTTACCAGGAGACTATGTAAGCAAATCCGAACTGCTGTTCGAAAAGATCGGGGATGATGAAATAGAACGGCAAATTGACAGGCTAATGGCAACAAAAAAAACTAATGAATCATCTGAAATGAAAGCATTACCGGCAAAAGAAATTGTTTCATTTGATGACTTTACAAAAATTGATATCCGGACAGCAACTGTTCTTGAAGCTGAAAAAGTACCAAATACCAATAAGCTTCTCAAGCTTAAAATTGAAACCGGTATTGATATCCGAACGATAGTATCGGGTATTGCCGAATATTTTGATCCGAAGGATATAGTCGGAAAACAGATATCCATTATCGCAAATCTCGAACCGAGAAAGATCAAGGGCATCGAATCGAAAGGAATGATACTTATGGCAGAGGATGCAGAGGGGAAACTGGTTCTTGTTTCACCACTGGAAAAAATAAGTAACGGGAGTGTGATAAAATAGTAGTGTCAGATTTTCTTCACCCAGGTACCCGGGAATTTTTTTGAAACACTGTCGGCTTTGTTGCGGGCAGAGAGTATATCCCTGCACCGGATAGCACTAACCCTGTAGAAACCGTTGGGTGCATCAAGAATTTCGGGATCATAACCCTCATTCCTAAGCATATCTGCCTGGTTATATGCATTTTGTTTCAGCTTAAAGCTGCCGGTAATAAGACAGAAATGCATTTCTTCCTCCAGAAGATGTTTACTGGTTTCGACAACCGGCGGAGTATTTTGCATGTCAGCAATGATAATCTCTTCAGCTTTTACCGGTTCCTCTTCGTCGACAGCCTTTTTGTTGTCCTCAAATTCAGCAGCTACCAGCGGATTCATTGTTGTGGCTTCCACTTTCGATCTGAAGATATCAGTGGTGAAGGGTATTGCGGTCAGGACAGCAAGGATAGGAATGATTACTGCGGCTCTCCATAGTATCTTTTTCATGGAGGCGCGTTTTACCGGGTTCCTGTCTCTGTTCCCGGTTATGCGTTTACGTACATCATATCCCTCAAGCGGCGAAAACCTGAATGAATCAAGACCATAAGACCCCAGATTGTAATTAACATCGTGGTCCGGTTCGAACTGCACATTCCCCTCCTTGTTATTCGTAAAGGTGCCTATCTTGTCGAAGTTGACCTTTTCCCCTCTTTCGAGCTTTTTACGCAGGGAAACAACAAATTCATCTACCATATTCCTGGCATCGCCGTAATTGATCCCCGAAGATCCGGATATCCTCCCAACCAGCAAACCATCATTGTGGTTAAGGTTCCTGTTAAAGGATATCTGTTTTACGGGAGGATAAAAAGTATCGGTGTCCTTATCAATACGGGCAGGTGTATAGTTCCCCACAAAACCGCCAAACCCCGGCAGGATCACACAATCGTGACTGAATAATAATTCCCGTATAAAAGCTGTAATATCCATTTTTACCTTTATCCTTCAATACAAAAATAGCAAAATTCTTTTATACGATGAATTCCTGAAACTCTGTTAACGTTATTTTTCTTTGTGAATCTCTGTGTCTCCCTGGTTATTATCTGTGTATATTTTTAATTAACTTATAGTTACACAGAGGTTCACTGAGGAGCTTATTTTAAAAATCAGATTCAGTTATAACCATAAAAATATTTATCTTCGTAGTTCGCATAAGCCTGCTTCTGATGAGAGATATTCAAATGGTTGACCTCGGGATTCAGTATGAGAAATTTGGATCTGAAATTGATGCCGCGATCAAAAATGTACTTAATTCGACTGCATTTATCAGGGGGCCCGAGATAGCTATTTTTGAAGAAGAGCTTCAGAAATACCTTGGAACAAATTACGTAATCACATGCGGCAACGGAACTGATGCTCTTCAGATCTCCCTGATGGCACTTGGACTGAAACCCGGAGATGAGGTTATTACATCAGATTTTACTTTCATTTCCGCAGTTGAGGTAGCTGCTTTGCTTGGCCTCAAACTGATCCTTGTCGATCCTGATCAGTATACTTATAACATATCAGCTGAGGCAGTCAGTAAGGTTATATCTCCACGGACAAAAGCCATAATCCCCATTCATCTTTTCGGTCAGTGTGCCGACATGGAAAACATAATGAAGATTGCAGGGGATCATGGCATCGATGTTATTGAAGATTCAGCACAGGCTACGGGAACTGATTTTATTTTTTCAGACGGTACCCGGAAGAAAGCAGGAACCATGGGAATTATTGGCACTACTTCATTCTTCCCATCCAAAAATCTTGGGTGTTTCGGTGATGGCGGAGCTCTTATTACCAACGACGAAGTGATAGCAAAAAAGGCCAGAAGCATAGCCAACCACGGGATGAAAGTAAAATACCGGTATGAAGATATTGGAATAAACTCCAGACTCGACACCATCCAGGCAGCAATTCTGAATGTAAAACTGAAATACCTTGACCGGTTCAATGATGCAAGGAGATCCATTGCTGATTTTTATGATAAGGCTCTTGCCGGATGTAAATCAATTACACTTCCCGGAAGATCAGTCTATTCCTCACATATCTTCCATCAATACACGATCAGGATTGGGAATGGCCTGAGAGATGAGCTGAAGAACTATCTCTCTTCCGTTAAAATACCATCAATGATCTATTACCCGGGCCCGTTACACATTCAGGATGCATACCGTTATCTCGGATATGCTGATGATGATTTCCCTGTCACATCATTGTTATGCAGGGAGGTTCTTTCTTTGCCTATGCATCCCGAAATGGAGCAGGAACAACTTGAATATATCACATTTAACATTCTAAAATTCTTTGAAACAAAATGACCATGGAGAAGGAATATTTTGCTCATGAAACAGCTGTCATTGATGAGGGCAGTATAATCGGAAGAGGGACAAAGATATGGCACTTCAGCCATATCATGACCGGTTCGGAGATCGGGGAAAACTGTAATATCGGACAGAACGTTGTGATATCGCCGGAAGTTAAACTTGGTAAAAATGTCAAGGTCCAGAATAATGTTTCGGTATATACCGGTGTAATCTGTGATGATGATGTCTTCCTCGGGCCGTCAATGGTCTTTACCAATATCATAAATCCGCGAAGTGCCATTGCACGAAAGGATTGCTTCCTGACAACAATAGTGGAAAGAGGGGCTACGATAGGTGCCAATGCTACTATTCTCTGCGGTATCATTGTAGGCAGGTATGCGTTTATTGGAGCAGGCGCTGTTGTTACACGTGATGTTAAACCATATGCTCTTGTTGTCGGGAATCCGGCACGACATACCGGCTGGATGAGCGAATTCGGACATAAACTTTTTTTTGATGAAAAAGGATTTGCTATATGCCCTGAAAGCGGTGACAGATACCGGATTGAGAATGGCATTGTAACTAAAAAAATTTAGTTAATTTACGTTCCCAAAAAACAATAATGGATACAGCTCCAAAAAATTTCGGGTTGATAGGTGTGGCAGGATATATAGCTGTCCGTCATCTTAAAGCGATAAAGGATACCGGTAATAACCTCCTGGCTTGCCTTGACAGGTTTGACAGCGTCGGAATTATCGACAGTTATTTCCCGCAAAGTGATTTCTTTGTTGAATTTGAACGCTTCGACAGGCATTTTGAAAAACTTAAAAGAGGGGGTACAAAAATTGACTATGTGAGTATCTGTTCTCCGAATTACCTGCATGATGCTCATATCAGGTTTGCCCTGAGACTCCGCGCCGATGCTATTTGTGAAAAGCCGATCGTACTTAATCCATGGAATATTGATGCGCTGCAGGAAATTGAAAACGAAACAGGACGCAAAATTTTTACTGTACTCCAGACCCGGCTGCATCCTAGGATAATAGATTTAAGGAACAGAATCCAAAACGGTCCTGCAGATAAGATCTATGATATTGATCTTACCTATGTTACAAGCAGGGGGAACTGGTACCCTGTCTCATGGAAGGGGGATATCCAGAAATCAGGAGGTATTGCAACAAACATAGGGATCCACTTCTTCGATATGCTCGGCTGGATCTTCGGTGAAACACGGAAAAATATTGTACATCTTTCCGAACCTGACAAGGCTGCCGGCCTTCTTGAACTGGAGAAAGCAAAGATAAGATGGTTCCTAAGCCTCGATTATAAAGACCTGCCCTCACCTGTACGTGAAAAAGGACAGAGAATCTTCAGGTCAATATTGATTGATGGTGAGGAAATCGAATTCAGTGATGGATTTATGGATTTACATACTCTTACCTATAAAGAGATACTGGCCGGAAACGGTTTTGGCTTACAGGAATCGCGTCAGTCAGTGGAAATAGCTTATACAATTCGCAATTCCAAACCGTCAGAACTTAAGGGTGATTATCATCCCTTCTTAAAGTCAGCATCCTTTATCGGAACAGCCCGATGAAAAAGAAAATTATTGTTACCGGAGGCACAGGTTATATAGGCTCACATACAGCTGTTGAACTTATTGAAGAGGGATATGAGGTTATTCTTATCGATAACCTGTATAATTCCGAAGCAACAGTTGCGGAACAGATAGCTGCTATCACAGGAGAGGCGCCTCAGCTGGAGATATTTGACCTGGGTGACCGGGAGAAGCTCGATATCTTCTTCAGAAATAATGAAAACACTGCCGGAATAATACATTTTGCAGCATACAAGGCAGTGGGTGAGTCGGTCAGAAAACCCCTGGAGTATTACAGGAATAACCTGGTTTCACTGATGAATCTCCTCGAGGTAATGAAAAAATATGCCATCCCCTGCATGGTTTTTTCTTCATCCTGCACCGTATACGGACAACCGCAAATATTACCGGTCAAAGAAGATACTCCTGTCCAGCCGGCAGTTTCACCTTACGGGAACACCAAGAAGATAGGTGAGGAAATAATCAGGGATGCAGTACTGGCAGGAAATAACATCAAGGCAATCTCATTAAGGTATTTTAATCCCATAGGAGCACATCCTTCCGCACTTATCGGAGAACTCCCGCGCGGGATTCCTGAAAACCTTGTTCCCTTTATTACCCAGACAGCCAGTGGTCTGAGGGATGAATTGAAAGTATTCGGAAATGATTATAACACTCCCGACGGAACATGTATAAGGGATTATCTGCATGTGGTGGATTTGGCAAAAGCACATGTAATTGCCATAGAAAGGCTTATCGGAAAGAAGAATAATAAGGATTATGAGGTCTTTAACCTTGGGACTGGAGAAGGAGTATCGGTACTTGAAGCAATTAAATCATTTGAACGTGTTTCAGGCGTTAAGCTGAAATACAGAATCACAGGCAGAAGGGCCGGAGATATTGAAAAGATCTGGGCAGATCCTTCACAAGCCAACAGGGAGCTTGGCTGGAAAACAAATAGTTCTCTCGATGAAGCAATGCGCACTGCCTGGGAATGGGAAAAGAATATCAGAAAGAAATACGGGTGAATATGAAGAAAATCCTAATAACAGGCGGCGCCGGATTCATCGGATCACACGTGGTAAGAAGATTTGTAAATAATTATCCCGGTTATCTTATTGTAAATGCCGATAAGCTGACCTATGCCGGTAATCTCGAGAACCTCCGTGACGTTGAGAAAAAAGAGAACTATTTATTTGAAAAAACCGACATTGTAGATAAAAAGGCTGTGGCCGGACTTTTTGCCAAATACTGTTTTGACGGAATCATTCATCTTGCAGCTGAATCGCATGTTGACAGATCAATAAAAGGTCCTGATGAATTTGTTTTTACAAATATTGTCGGAACGGTAAATCTTCTTAATGCTGCTCTTGACTGCTGGAAGAAATCATATGAAGGGAAACTTTTCTATCATATATCCACCGATGAGGTTTTCGGATCGCTGGGCCGCGAGGGAATGTTTACCGAAAATACTGCTTATGATCCCGGAAGTCCCTATTCCGCCTCAAAAGCAAGCTCCGACCATATGGTAAGAGCCTATAATCACACATATGGAATACCTGTCGTGATCTCTAACTGTTCAAACAATTATGGCCCGAACCAGTTCCCGGAGAAGCTTATTCCTTTGGCTATCAACAACATAAAAGACAATAAGCCTGTTCCGGTTTACGGAAAGGGTGAAAATATCCGCGACTGGCTTTATGTTGAAGATCATGCTTTTGCAATAGATCTGATCTTTCATCGCGGCACGACAGGGGAAACTTACATTATCGGCGGCAACAATGAATGGAAGAATATTGATCTTATAAAGCTGCTTTGCCGGATTATGGACAGGAAACTTGACCATCCGGCAGGTAGTTCCGAAAAACTTATAACATTCGTAAAGGACCGGCCCGGTCACGACCTGAGATATGCCATTGACTCATCAAAACTCCGGAAAAAATTAGGATGGTCTACTATACCAAGTTTTGAAACCGGCCTTGAGAAAACTGTTGACTGGTATCTTTGGAACAGCACATGGCTTGAAAATGTAATCTCGGGTGATTATGCCAGGTATTATAATTCAATGTATTCGGGAAGATAAGGCATTATGAACTTATAGTCTCAACTCGTTTTATAAGTCCATCTCCCAGGGCAGTTTTCCGCTTTATATGATCCTGTATTGCCGCTACGACACTGTTTGATTCAAATTCACCTCTTACCTGCTCAAAATCAAGTTTCTTGATATCGTCACCTCCATCAATGCCGAATCCGGTCATGGATGACAGTGTAAATTCCTTGCGCGCATCATTATAGAGCATCTTGTCAAGATCGACTACACTCTTTTTCCATCGTTCGACAATTCTTATTACATCGGCTGCGGTAAATTCAGCTACAGGCTTCCCCTCCTCTTCTTCAATTCTTTCACATGACCATGTCCACTCCCAATCATAATAGCACCTGTGCATATTTTTGAAAGCCTCCTCAACATCCATTACCGATTTAATGATACCTGATTCGATATCATCAAGAAGTTTGTCTACTGCCTGTTTGGGAGCAATCAATCCTGCAAGATCGACCCATTCACCGGCACCAATTTTTTTATCCGGGGTAAGTCTTTTTCGTAATTCCTTATTTGAATTAAGAGAATTATTCTCAAGTCTTTTAATTATGGAGTTGCCAAGAAATATATTTATTCCTGCCTGGTAGAGTTCTATACCCCTCTCCAGTGAGGCCCCCATTATCAGCATATTATTATATGTAAATGTAGAAGACACCTTCCCGGATGGTGATTTAAGTTTACGGAGAAGATCTCTTCCTTCTATCATTTTCCTTATTGTATAGGGGCTCAGCAGGTTGAAGTTGATCTGGTCGATTTTCACCGGATCTTTTCTTCTGTCGCGTTGCGGCCATTTTTGTGCATCCATGATAGTGCCGACACTTCTCAGGTTTATAGCCGGGACAAGAATGCTTTCATCATTACTTTCAATAAGATATGAGAATGGAAGGGATGAGGTATCCATATTCTTATAATGACGACCCATTACCAGTGTAAAGGGACCTATACGGGCCGGCCACAGAATGTATGAATCGCTGGTTGTTTTTGAGCCTCTTTCCATTATACCCTGGTGTATGGGTCCAAGTTTGTACATATGGTTGCTCTGGTTCGATCCGCTGCCGGCATTCATGAATGAGAAAATCCCGGCAATAAGGAGTGTCGATTTATGATGTGTGACGGTGTAGGGTCCTGCAAATATGGAACATGCTTCTCCGTGATATCCGCCGCAATTGGCAAAGAAGAGTGAGTTTTCGGCAGAATAGTGTTTTCCCAACACACATCCCTGCCCGATGAAGCACTTATCGATGAGTGTTGATTCGGTTACTATTGCCCCGGAACAAACGATAAAATGCTCCATAATAACTCCCGGGCCAATGTAAACAGGATCTTCCCTGCAACTGTTAATTGAACCCTCGTGCAGACTTACTGCACCTTCAATACGGCTGTAGGGGCCAACTTTAACATTCCTTACATTATTGCAGTTTATTACACGGGAGTTCCTTCTTACGATACCCTTATCAGATGCTACAGAATTGGAATAATCATCGATCATTTTCTCAAGCACCTTAACAGTCTTGCTCCGGTGCCTGTAAAGAGCGATTATATATGCTTCGTGGGCAGAGAGGCGGTCCCATATTTTTACCATTCTGCCCCCTGCTTCATTAAGAACTGCAACGTTGGTACCATTGCCGAATTTCGAAACACCTTCGGTATAAATCTTCCCACAGTTTATTATAACCGCTTTATCTTCAATGGTATAATTGGCAATATATTCTCCTATATTATTTATTACAACATTCGATCCTACAGTACAGTTGTGCAGTCTTGCATTCAATATCCCGGCAGGGATGCTGACACCTGATTCATCCACGAATGGTTTATCAAAGACACCTAATTTAATATCTCCTGAAAAAATAACATTTTTACATTGTGAAGGGTTGAATCCGTTCATGACTAAAATCCTTCCCCACTCATCACAACTGCACCCATTACTGGTCATTGACAGGATCTCTTCTTTTGTAAGTTTCCTGTATTTTTTTGTCATGGCAGTAATTTATGTTTTGATCAGCTAAGTTACTCAACAGTAACCGATTTGGCAAGATTTCTTGGCTGGTCTACGTCACATCCTCTCAGAACAGCGATATGATACGACAGCAGTTGAAGAGGAATAACAGTAAGAAGACCTGAAAATACCGGGAGAGTCTCAGGGACCTCCAGAACATAATCAGCCATTCTTTTTATTATCTCATCACCCTCTGTAACAATAGCTATTACTTTACCCCTCCTGGCTTTTATCTCCTGAATATTATTTATGATCTTTTCATATGTATCGTCTTTGGTTGCGATAATCACAACCGGCATATTCTCATCAATAAGTGCAATAGGTCCGTGTTTCATTTCGGCAGCAGGATATCCTTCAGCATGAATATAGGATATCTCCTTCAGTTTAAGAGCCCCTTCCAGTGCGACAGGGAACAGGTATCCTCTTCCAAGATAAATTGCATTATGAGTATCCCTGAATATTAATGATAATTTTAGTATCTGGTCGTTTTGTTTCAATGTTTTTTCTATTTTCCCGGGAATTGAAACCAGCTCTTCGATAAGTTTTTTAAAGGCGCTATCTGATATGATACCTTTCAGGTGGCCTATTTCAAACGCCATCATTGCCAATACTGTTATCTGTGTGGTAAATGCTTTTGTTGAAGCCACCCCTATTTCCGGTCCGGCATGTGTATATACCCCGGCATCCGTATCCCTGGGGATGCTGCTTCCGACAACATTGCATATACCTATCACCCTTGCCCCCATTTTCTTTGCCAGCTGTACTGCGGCAAGAGTGTCTGCTGTTTCTCCGCTCTGGCTTATTGCGATTACAATATCGCCTTTATTCATGACTGGGTTTCTGTACCTGAATTCCGAAGCATATTCAACTTCAACCGGAATCCTTGTGTATTCCTCGAATAGATATTCTCCAAGGAGTCCGGCATGCCATGATGTTCCGCATGCAACAATTATTATTCTTTCCGCCCTTGACATTTCATCCAGTACATCATGCAGTCCTCCAAGCATTATTCCGGAATGATCGGGAAGAACTCTTCCCCTGAAAGTATCATGGATGGCTCTTGGCTGCTCGAATATCTCCTTGAGCATGAAATGGTCAAATCCTTCTTTATCAATTTCACCAATTTTCAGGTCAATTTTTTTTACTTCGGGTTGTATCATTATACTTTTAATTGTTTTAAGTAGAAGTTCTTCTTTTTTTATAATTGCCAGATCATCATCATTCAGATATATTACCCTTTGTGTATATTCGACTATTGGTGTGGCATCGGATGCAATGAAGTTCTCGCCTTCTCCCACTCCAATTACAAGCGGGCTCCCTTTTTTAGCTGCAAAGAGTTTGTCGGGTTCCTTTGTACAAATAATTACAAGGCCATAAGCCCCCTCAACCCTGTTAAGTGCTAATGTAATTGCCTGTTCTGCAGTAAGATCACCTTCAACATACAGATGATCCATTAAGTTGGCCAGAACCTCGGTATCTGTCTGGCTGGAAAAAATAATACCACGTCCTTCAAGGTGTTTTTTAAGAAGAGCATAATTTTCTATAATACCATTATGAACAACTATAAAATTTCCTTTGGCAGAGATCTGCGGATGTGCATTCAATTCATTGGGTTCGCCATGTGTTGCCCATCTGGTATGCCCAATTCCAATGGTTCCGTCAAAACTCGATTTGGCGACCATTTTTTCAAGGTCTTTTACCCTCCCCTTGCATTTGAAGATTTTCGTATCGCCGTTTACAAGAGCTAAACCCGCTGAATCGTATCCCCTGTATTCAAGCCGTTTCAGTCCGTTTATTATTATCTGCCGGGCAGGCCTGGATCCAATATAACCAATAATACCACACATATTAGATATTTTAGAACTACATTATATAACTCCGATAACATGATCAGGATATTCAGAATCTGGTATATGTCAAATCAAATTTTACCGGATCAGTGCTGTTATTTGCCTTCAAAATAGCATTCTGAACTGATCCTGTCGGAAGAATGAGCTGAAATTCCGGTTTTAAAACATTGGTTGAGTCTTCCAGGAACTGCTGTACATAATATGCCAGATTAAAGCTGTAATTGCCTGCAGTTGTATCTATTTCCCCGTCAAAAAATAATGTGCTTATGTAATAATCGTGTATGAGATATCTTGATCCGGTATTGTCATAATATCCCATATATAATTGTGACGGGAAAGATGAACCATGATAAATATATCCGTCATAATGCACTGGCCAGGTTATTCTGGCCTTATTAACCTTTATACCTTTCAATGATGTATCATTCTTTATATCTTCAAGTCCGGGAACCGTAAACTTTGTAAATACTCCGTGCAGGCATTGCTGATAAGCCAGGGTGTCCCTGAATCCGTCATTTATATGTTCAATTCTTTTATCAGCAAGTGCCGTACTGTAGTCATTGGAATATATATTGTAACATGCATTCCTCGATATTGCATCCAGAATAAAAAAGAATGTTGATGTAACATCATCATCATCTTTCAGATAAACAGCAATAATGTTGTTATATGAATTGTAGTTATCCGAGGGTGTAAGACTTAATGTAAGAAAAACAGGATCTCCTATTGATCTCAGTGTGAACTGCAGCCCCTTAAAATATGATCTGAAGTCAGGAACGGAGTTACTGTGAAAAAGCATTGTTGTGTCCCTGATGATATATTCACCGAAAGAGGGAGGCAGAGTAATTACAACTTGATTAATAGTATCAGCCTTCAGTCCGGGAAGAGGGACATCAATGCTATATCCGGTAAGCGGGGTCTCTTTATTAGAATAGTAGGTCGTATCGGTATAGATCTCCTCAGCTATTTCTGAAATAGTTAATATGTGGCCGGCTGAGGTATCACCGATGACATTTGTAAAATAAAGTATAAGTTTAATGGAATCAACGGTTAAAACACCGCCTCCCCATAATTCATTCATTCTTATCTGGGTAACAAAACCTGCTGTTGTTGATCCAAAGTAAGGGTCATAAAGCTCTCCCAGGTATGAGTAGCTGGGATTATTTGATTCAATGGAATCAGTATACATTGTATATGAGTTTATACTCAGTGTGTCGGTTGAATGTAAGGTAACAAAATCGCTACCAGGAAGTATCTTACTGCCAATGATGGTTCCATCCTCTTCACAGGAATTACAAAGGAACAGGATTCCTGTAATAATGAGCAGGTAAGCATTTAGAGAAAAATATGATTTGAAGGATGTTTTGGAATTATTATAGTATGTTGTCATAAAAGTCGTTATAGGCATCAATATATTCTGTTTCATTCTTGTATGGAAGTACTGGTTTGGTTACTGTTGTCAGGTATTTACTTAATTCACTGTTTATCTGTTCACTTCCGATAATGATCCCGTCGGAATATTTGATGGCCAGTTTTGAAATATTTATAAAATCGGGGTTCCTTATCATTTTGAGATTTTCCCCGTCTATTCCATCAAAACGCAGTTTATCGGCGAACGTTGATCTAAACGGTGTTTTGAAATCATTATTGTAGACTGAATAAATGATTTTAAAATTATGGAAAAGGGGATCATCGTTGTAAATGCTCCTGAGATATACCGGTACCAGTGCCGACATCCATCCATGGCAATGTACAATGTCAGGCGCCCATCGCAATTTCTTTACCGTTTCAATAACTCCTCTTGCAAAGAACAATGCCCGTTCATCATTATCTTCAAATTCTTTGCCGAAGGCATCGGTTATTATATGTTTTCTCTGGAAGTAATCATCATTATCAATGAAATAAACCTGCATCCTTGCACTCTGGATTGAGGCAACCTTTATGATGAGAGGATGATCGGTGTCGTCAATTATCAGGTTCATTCCTGAAAGCCTTATCACTTCATGGAGCTGATTCCTGCGTTCATTGATACATCCATATCGAGGCATGAAAGTGCGGATCTCCTTACCCCTTTCCTGAATTCCCTGGGGTAGATAACGGCCGATCTTTGATAGTTTTGTTTCCCCTAGATATGGAGTGATCTCCTGTGAAATGAATAATACTTTCCTGCTTTCCATTTTCCTGCCTCTATAACCCATTAGTATTAAGGTGCAAAGATAGTAATAAAAATTGAGAAAATTTACAAGAATCAATATTGATAAGGTGCCGGTAATGTTCAATATCTTCTGTCTTTGTCAGTAATCTTTAAAAATGACTTTTTAATTAATTACTTCGTATGCCAGTCGCTTGTTGCTAGCAACTATATATTAGCTTTGTATCTTAAATTTTCTTAAATGAAGATCATTAATACCGTTAAAGAGCTTCAGGAACAGTTAAAAGAGCTGCGCCGGTGCACTACAGGCTTTGTCCCGACAATGGGTGCATTGCATAAGGGACACCTGTCACTTGTAAGGAATGCAGTTGGTGAGTGCCCGCTGGTTGTAGTCAGCATATATGTGAATCCTACCCAGTTCAATGACAGGGAGGATTTTAAAAGATATCCCCGGCCGTTAAAAAAAGATCTTGCAATGCTTCGGAGATACCTCAGAAAAAATGATATCGTCTTTACTCCTGATGATAATGAAATGTACCCGGCCGAAGATAAAAGGATCTTTAGTTTCGGTAATCTCGATAATGTGATGGAGTCTCTTCACAGACCCGGACATTTTAATGGCGTAGCCCGGATTGTAAGCAGGTTATTTGAAATAATCCTTCCGGATGTTGCTTTCTTCGGGATTAAAGACTTCCAGCAGGTGGCGGTCATAAAAGAGCTTATACGACAAAACCAATATAAAGTCAGAGTTGCCGTATGTCCTGTAATACGCGAACCCGATGGTCTTGCCATGAGCAGCAGAAACATGCTCCTTGAGCCCCGGATGAGGAAGAATGCTTCTGTTATCTTTAAAACAATATCAGTAGCATCAAAAATGATAAAGAAAAGTGATATATGTGAAATAAAAGCATATATAAAAAAGAGTATTGAAAAGAGTGCTGGTTTTAGTGTTGAATATTTCGAGATTGTAGATGAAAAAGAACTCATTCCTGCCGGCTCAAAAAAAGAAATGGAAAAAGGGAAACGTTATTATGGATGTATTGCAGTCAGGGCCGGAAAAATACGACTTATTGATAATATTGAATTCATGTTGGTCTGAATCAAAAAGGATAACTAACTTTGTGGTGTTAAACTGATATCTCCTTTTATTATGATTCTGGAAGTATTGAAATCGAAGATCCACAGGGTGTCCGTTACAGGGGCAAATATTAATTACATAGGGAGTATCACAATTGATGAGGACCTTATGAATGCGTCAAACATCATTGAAAATGAAAAAGTCCAGGTATTAAACCTGAACAATGGCGAGCGTTTCGAAACATACGTAATAAAAGGGGAAAGAGGCTCCGGGGAGATATGCCTTAACGGAGCTGCCGCACGAAAGGTTCTTGTAGGTGATATACTTCTGATAATGGCTTTTGCATTTCTTGATGCCGAGGATGCAAAAAAGTTCCGCCCCACCATCATTTTCCCTGATACAAAAACAAATAAACTGATCTGAATTTGAGAAAGATCATCATACAGGCACTGAAGTTTTTTGGATTTCTTGCTGTCGGAATTCTCCTGTTATGGCTGGCTTTCCGTAATGTAGATTTTAACAGCCTTACCCAAAACCTGAAGGAAGCTAACTATTACTGGCTCATCCTATCGCTCTTTTTTGGTTTAATAGCCTTTATTTGCCGTGCCCGCCGCTGGCAATTGCTTATTTATCCGCTTAAATATCGCCCTTCATTCTGGCGCACGTTTCATTCAATGATGATTGGATACCTGGCTAATCTTGCCTTGCCAAGAATAGGAGAAATAACACGTTGTGTGACACTGGGGAAAAGTGAAAAGATAGCGGTTGACAAGCTCGTGGGAACTGTGATCATTGAACGTACAATTGATTTCTTTTCGATCCTGTTACTCCTGCTAATCATCGTATTTACTAGCGGAGCGATCATAAATGAGTTTCTGAAAGAAAGCATCTTCATCCCTTTCAAAGAAAAAGTTCTTTCTGTGTGGAACTTTTCATGGGTCTATTGGGTGCTGCTGGTCCTTTTAGTTATTATTATACTATACATGATTATCCGTTATAAAAAAAATCTACGGAAAATCGGGTTTTTTTCAAAGATATTTGATATAGTAAAAGGTGTTATCAGCGGACTGCAAACGATTACAAATCTCGAAAGAAAATGGGAATTTATTTTCCTTACATTCCTAATCTGGATTAGTTATGCCCTTATGACATGGGTAGTTGTTTTCTCCCTTGAAAGCACATCACATATTTCATTCTGGAATTCACTTATCATACTTGTAATTGGCGGGCTGGCAATGTCGGTCCCTGTCCAGAGCGGATTCGGGGCATTTCACTATGCAGTATCACGAGCTCTCGTGGTGATACAGGGAGTAAGTCTGGAAGACGGACTCACTTATGCCTTACTAACTCATGAATCGCAGATAATTTTTGAAATAATCGTTGGGATTATTTCAATTTATATAATGTATGGCAGACACCATAAAGTAAAAAATGCTGACCCGGCATTTACCTCTGATGCGGGTCAAAAATCATAATTAATAATCCCATACAAGGGTGAATAGAGATACAAGATGGCAAAATCCAAAACTATTTTCGTCTGTCAGAATTGCGGCGCCGAATCTGTAAAATGGATCGGAAGATGCCCCTCGTGCAAAGAGTGGAACACCTATCATGAAGAGATAATTGCCCCTGCATCCCATCATAATCTGTCATTTGTAACCGGGCAGCCAAATAGCAGGCCGTCACTGCTGGATGATATATTTGCTGATGAAAAGAACAGGCATCATACCGGGATACCGGAACTTGACAGGATCCTGGGAGGAGGTATGGTAAGCGGTTCCCTGATCCTTCTCGGAGGCGAACCGGGTATTGGCAAGTCAACCCTTGCCCTTCAGCTGGCACTCGCTTTGAAGGATACAAAAATATTATATGTATCGGGTGAGGAGAGTGATGAACAGATAAGCCTCAGAGCCCGGCGCCTTAAAGGTTCCAACCCGCTATGCTACATCTTAACTGAGACAGAGCTTGAAAATATCCTGGTACATTCCGAGAGTCTTAAACCCGGGCTCATAATTGTTGACTCCATTCAGACCATCAGCACCGGCATGCTTGAATCATCAGCCGGATCGGTTTCTCAGGTCAGGGAATGTGCTGCCCGGCTTCTTAAATATTCAAAAATAAGCGGTATACCGGTTGTCCTTATTGGCCATATTACAAAGGATGGAACACTTGCCGGGCCCAAGGTACTGGAACATATTGTCGATGTTGTTCTCTATTTCGAAGGAGATAATAACTATGTTTACCGTATTCTGCGGTCGGTGAAAAACAGGTTCGGATCGACGTCCGAAATTGGAATATTTGAAATGGCTGAGTCGGGGCTCATTGAGGTAAATAATCCGTCGGAGCTCTTTATCAACCAGCATGACGAGCCGCTAAGCGGTATAGCTATCGCCGCAACCATTGACGGAATGCGCCCTTTCCTTATTGAAACACAGGCCCTCGTGAGCAGTGCCGTGTATGGTACACCCCAGAGAAGCTCCACAGGTTTTGATATACGAAGACTTAATATGCTGCTGGCCGTACTCGAGAAGAGAGCCGGTTTCAGGCTGGGGGTCAAAGATGTTTTTCTGAATATTGCCGGCGGTATTAAGGTAAATGATCCTGCTATTGACCTTGCCATAATAAGTTCTGTCCTGTCATCAAATCTTGATATCCCTGTTTCAAGGGAGATATGTTTTGCCGGTGAGGCAGGTTTATCGGGAGAGATCCGGCCCGTATCGAGGATCGAACAGCGTATAAGGGAAGCCTCAAAAATGGGATTCAAAAAGATATGTCTGTCAAAGTTCCATAAAAACGTTATTATAAAAGGGCTGGATATTGAGATAGTACCTGTCGGCAAAATTGAGCATCTGGTCAAGGCTTTGTTTAGCTAAAAATACCCCCCGTTTTTTAATATTAATACCTGTTCATCAGCGGATTATCCCTTCTTGAACTCTCCCTTTTAACCTTTGCGCAATCTAGTTCCATATTGAATCCGGCAGGACGTTCAAACTCATCTGATTCCATAATTCCAAACTGGGGATCGTCATATACTTTTCGCAGGAATATTGCCATTATTGGCAATGCCATAGCCGCTCCCTGTCCCTCACCGAGTGTTTCAAAATGTATGGCCTGATCTTCCCAGCCGCTCCAGACACCTCCTACAAGGTTCGGAGTGATCCCCATGAACCAGCCGTTGGATTGGTTCTGGGTAGTTCCGGTCTTACCGCCGATCTGATTAAGCAGGTTATATGGCTCAAGTCTCATCCTCCTTCCCGAACCTGTAAGGACGACACCCTGTAAAAGGTTAAGCATCAGGTAGGCAGTCTCCTCCCTTAGTACCTCTTCTATTTTCGGAGTAAAGCTGGAAATGACATTCCCATTTTTATCTTCGATCCTGGTCACATACATGGGGCGTGTATAGACTCCCTTATTTGCATAGGTTCCATAAGCTCCCACCATCTCCTCAAGTTTGATATCGGAGGTGCCCAGGAAAATTGAATATACCGGATCAATAAAACTTCTGACTCCCATTTTATGCATCAGGTCAGCAACTGCAGAGGGTCTGAACTGTTCCATAAGCCAGGCTGAAATATAGTTTTCTGACTGTGCCAGGCCCCATTTTAATGTTACCATCTTGCCATGATAGGCTCTCGGGCCGGAGCTTCTGGGGGTCCAGACTGTATCATTAACTACATCCTCAAATGAACGAGGGATATTCTCCACTTCTAAACATGGAGAATAACCGTTTTGCATCGCCAGGGTATACAGAAAGGGCTTAATAGTACTTCCTACCTGTTTCTTTTGCTGGGTACACGCATCCCATTTGAAATATCTGAAGTCGGGTCCGCCAACATAAGCCTTAACATGACCATTATGCGGATCCTCAACCATGAAAGCCGATCGTATGAAATATTTATAATACCATATTGAATCAAGAGGTGTCATTATGGTATCTATCTCACCCTGCCATGAGAATACCTTCATCTGGACAGGTGTGTTAAAGGCAAGTATGATTGAGTCTTCCGGAACTCCTCTTGCCCTCATTATATAATATCTGTCGCTCTGCTTCAATGAATTCATTATCAGCTCATCAATCTGTTCCTTTGCAAGATCGTCAGAATAGGGAGGATTCTTAAAGCTTTTTGTCCTTTCATAAAAATCGGGTTGTACTTCGTTGGAAAGATGCTCTGTGACAGCCTCTTCGGCATACTGTTGCATCTTTGAATTGATGGTAGTATATATTTTCAGACCATCCTTATATATATCATAATTTGATCCGTCAGGTTTTTTGTTCTTATTGCACCACCCGTAAAGGGGATTATTTTCCCACTCCCATAAAGCATCTTCATATGATGATTCCCTTACATATTTACTTTTGTCGGGTTCAGGCCTGCGCATAATATTTCGCAGATATTCGCGCAGGTATGTTGCCGGACCTGTATTATGATCTTCAACCTGGAAATCGAGCTCTATTGGCATGTTTTTAACAGAGTCAGCAACCGCAGGATCAAGATAGCCGTATTTTGCCATCTGGGAAATAACTACATTCCTTCTTCTTAACATCCGGTCATAATATCTTTGAGGATTATATGCGCTTGAGTTCTTCAACATACCTATAAGAACAGCTGCTTCCTGAATATTTAACGAATCAGGAGTAGTGTTGAAATAAACCCTGGCTGCCGAATGTATCCCGATCGCCTGATACAGAAAATCATATTTATTGAGATACATTGCTATGATCTCTTCCTTTGTATAGCTTTTTTCAAGCTTAACTGCCGTCTGCCATTCCTTGAATTTGGAAACACCCAGCCTGACTTTTCTTACAATGAACGAAACTTTTGCTGTATCCCTGGGATAAAGCTGCTTTGCAAGCTGCTGGGTGATGGTACTTCCTCCTCCTGTATCCTGTCCAAGAAGGATAGTACGGACAAGGGCCCTGGCCAGTCCGCGGATATCTATTCCCGAATGTCTGTAATACCGTATGTCTTCCGTTGCAATCAGGGCACTGATAAGGTAAGGTGATAACTCCCTGTATTCTGTCCATGTCCTGTTTTCAATGCTTATCTTGCCAAGAAGCACTTTATCTTCCGAGTAAACCTCTGCAGCTAAAAAATATTCGGGGTTCTCGAGTTCACTAAAAGAGGGCATCGGCCCGAGCTTCTCATTCGAAATAAGAATAATCAGTGTTATAACAACTGCAAAGGGTATTGAAAATATTATCCAGAACCAGATAATATATTTTCTGTTGCCTGAATTACCTTTCATCAGAGGGAAATATTTATTTCAAAAATAGTAAAATCTTGAAGAAACTTAACGGTTTATTTTGAAGTTTGGTCTTTAAATGATTTACTTTGTCGTGTTTTTGCAAAGAATAAATCTCGTTGTAAATGATCGAAAATCTAGTAATTGTTGAGTCCCCGGCAAAGGCAAGGACCATTGAAAAGTTTCTTGGAAAAGATTTTCGTGTTATATCAAGCTTCGGACATATAAGAGATCTTTCAAAGAAGAATCTGGGGATAAATGTTAAAGATGATTTCACTCCCGATTATGAGATCCCGAAGGAGAAGGTCAGGGTTGTGAGCGAGCTGCGCAAGGCGGCAGCGGAAGCAAAGAATATTTGGATCGCCAGTGATGAGGACCGCGAAGGAGAAGCAATAGCCTGGCATCTGGCTAATGTCCTGAAACTTGATCTTTCCTCTACACGCAGGATTGTATTTCACGAGATCACGAAAAATGCGATTTCCGATGCAATTGATAATCCCCGGAAGATAGATATGAATCTGGTCAATTCTCAGCAAGCCCGCCGTATTCTTGACCGTCTTGTGGGTTTTGAGATCTCTCCCGTTCTGTGGAAGAAGGTTCAGCCGGCACTTTCTGCCGGCAGAGTGCAGTCAGTGGCAGTGAGGCTCATCGTTGAAAGAGAGAGGGAGATAATCTCCTTTGTGAGCGAGTCATCATTCAGGATCTGCGCGATTTTCAGGATCGATGATAAAGAGGGTACGGGTTCAGTTATCAGGGCTGAAGCATCAAAACGCTTTACTGATGAGAATGAGGCCCGAAAGTTTCTTGAGCTTTGTGCAGGAGCGGAATATAAGGTAGCTGGTATAACTGTCAAACCGGGAACCAGATCGCCTGCTCCCCCTTTCACAACATCAACTCTTCAACAGGAAGCATATCGAAAGCTTGGTTTCTCCGTTGCACAGACTATGGCTGTTGCACAAAGACTCTACGAAGCAGGAAAAATAACTTATATGAGGACCGATTCAACCAATCTCTCCAGACTTGCCCTGGCAAAATCACGGGAGGTAATAATATCGGGATATGGTATAAAATATTCGAAGACACGGCAGTTCAAAACAAAATCGAAGGGAGCACAGGAGGCACATGAAGCAATACGCCCGGCATATATCGATCATTCTGCCATAACAGGCAATCAGAATGAGAGGAAGCTCTATGAACTTATCTGGAAAAGGACTGTAGCTTCACAAATGTCTGACGCTGAGGTGGAAAAGACAACTATTTCAGTTGAGATGAACAATTCTCCCATAATCTTTAATGCTTCAGGTGAAGTTGTTAAATTTGATGGATTTCTTAAGGTCTATACAGAATCATCAGACCAGGAAAACGGCGATGAGGAGAGATACGTTATTCCGCCGGTTTCAAGAGGCATGCCCCTTTACTATAACACCATAACTGCATTACAGAAATTCACTATCCCTCCTCCAAGATATACGGAAGCCAGCCTCGTAAAAAAGCTTGAGGAACTGGGTATCGGCAGACCCTCCACATATGCGCCTACCATTTCAACAATTCAGAACAGGGGCTATGTTTTTCGTGAGGACAGGCCGGGAGAAAAACGGCAGGTTATGATAATCACTCTCGAAAAGGGCAGACTGTCCGGCAATTCGAAACCAGAGATCTCCGGGAAAGAAAAATCCAAGCTTTTCCCACAGGATATAGGGATGATCGTTAATGATTTCCTTATTGAAAATTTTTCGGAAATTGTTGATTATCATTTTACTGCTGAAGTTGAAGAGCAGTTCGATGAAATTGCACTCGGAAATCTCAAATGGACAGGGATGCTTCACTCATTTTACAGACCATTTCATAAAACCGTTGAAAATACACTGGAGAAAAAAGAAAGAAAAACCGGAGTGAGAATGCTGGGCAATCATCCCGAAACCGGTGAACCTGTATCGGTACGAATGGGCCGCTTCGGACCTGTGGCACAAATAGGAAACTCCGAAGGCAGCAGTAAGCCAAGATTTGCAAGTCTGACAAAGAACCTTCTTATTGAAACCATAACCTTTGAAGAGGCTTTGAATCTGTTCCGTCTGCCCAGAACCCTGGGAATGCACGAAGGAGATGAGATGATAGTAGGTCAGGGGAAATTCGGACCATATATCAGATTTAAAAATAAATTCTTTTCACTTAAGAAAGGTGTGGATGATCCATATTCCATAACATACGAAAGAGCCCTCGAACTGATCCGGGAAAAGAATGAAAATGAGAAAAAGAAAATCATAAAGGATTTCGGGGATATACAGCTTCTTAACGGAAGGTATGGCCCTTATCTTGTAAAGGATAAACAGAATTACCGGCTTCCCGGGGGAACTACCGCAGAAGAGCTTACCAGGGAAGAGTGTATCAAAATCATTGAAAAGAATAATAAATCCAAAAAAAGCTCCTGAAAATCATCATGACAGATCTCAGTGATTATTTTGACCCCGTCAGTATTGAAAAACCGGATTATGATCACCTGGCAGAGCAGGCAGGTTTTCCGCACAATATCATAATCCATACCGAAAATAACCCCGTGAAAGAGATCGGGAAGAATAAAATTGCACTTTTAGGAGTTCCTGAAGGACGCAATTCTCCGGGGACAGGAACGATGAAAGCCCCTGACAGTATCAGGAGTCAGCTTTACAAGCTTACGAGGATTCCCGGTAAATCAAAGATCATCGACCTGGGCAATATGAAGCAGGGAATTACCTTTAATGATACCGTTGCAGGATTATCGGATGTTCTTACCTGGCTTTTAAGTGAAAATGTGTTCCCTGTGATCATCGGCGGAAGCAGTGCACTGGTGGCGGCTATCGATTCTGCTTTTACCCGCATGAATACAAAATATTCTCTCATTACCGTTGATCCGAGAATAGATTTCATTAATGAGAGGAAAGAGTCTGATTCATTTAACTACCTGTATAATTTATTGCATAATCATAAATCCACTTTTACTCATTACATTAATATCGGATACCAGACATACCTGAATGACCAGCAGGTGATCAACAGGTTTTTAAAACGAAAGTCCGAGCTTATCAGGATAGGTGACGTTAGAAAGGCCATTAACCTTACGGAGCCTTTTTTCAGGGATTCCGATGTGGCAGTCATTGATATTTCATCTGTCAGGCAATCAGATGCTCCCGGAACCATAAGCCCCTCTCCCAATGGCTTTTATGGCGAAGAGATCTGCACGCTGGCAAGATATGCAGGCATATCTGATAACCTCAAGGTTTTCAGCCTTTTCGATGTGGACCCTGATATTGATATCAGGTCGCAAACTTCAGGTCTGGCTGCCCAGATTTTGTGGTTTTTTCTTGAAGGATTTTCGCAGAAACAGTATGAAACCCCTGTATTAAGCAATAGCAACCAGGGAAGGTTTATAAAATATCATGTAAGGGTAACGGACCTCGATGATGACCTTATTTTTATAAAAAGCAACCTCACCGACAGATGGTGGATGGAGTTGCTTACCGGAGACGACAGACCGCGGTATATAGCGTGTTCACATGAGGATTATCTGAAGGCGAACAGGAATGAAATCCCGGGACGATGGGTGCAGGGATATGAAAGACTGAAATAAAATAAAAGTATATTTGTTTACGTTTTATATTTTTATTTATTTTACTCTTTCCCCCTGCGGGGAATGTATCTGTTGGCAAAGAAATGAAAAAACTAAATATTACATTTCTTTTTTTAACTTTAGCCACCTGTTCTGCATTGTCGCAGCAGGATCCGCTTTCAAGTCATTATATGTTCAATACGATGACCTATAATCCGGGTATTGCGGGTACTTCAGGAATGATATGTGCTACAGCACTTAACAGGCAGCAATGGCTGGGATTTGACGGTGCCCCTTCAACGACTGTTTTTCACATTACGGCTCCTGTAGCTCTTTTCAGGATCAAAAGCGGTGTCGGCTTGTTGATTAATAGCGACAATATCGGTTTTGACAAGGATATTAGTATTTCCGGCGCCTATTCTTATCTTATGAATGTGGGAATGGGAAAACTGGGAATCGGGCTCAGCCTGGGAGTTGTGAATAAGTCTCTTGAACCAAACTGGATTATTCCCACCGGTGATGAATTCACCCAGGCCAATGAAGATCC
>CAZHRV010000119.1:0-19597 GCA_964535035.1 uncultured Rikenellaceae bacterium | reverse complement strand
TTTCTCATGTAGTTAAGATACGAAAAACAAACATTAATAACAAATTTAAAACACTGATTATCAGCTACATATATTAACAATCCTCATTAACTTATCAACATATCAACCACCCCCCAAAAATAAATGTGTATAAAGGGTAGCTCACCGGGAGAGGGGGATTGAGGGGGTGAGGTAAGAAATAACGGGAGAGGGGGATTGAGGAGGTGAGGTAAAGAATACATGTTATTTGTTAATTTTTCTGTTATTTTTCTTTCATTTATTAATTTTATATTATTTTTGCATTTACATTTATAAGAAATGGCTTACAAAACAATACATAATCATCACTATCGTACTTGCTCTCAGGCGAGATAATAGTGATATGTGTATTTAAGAATATCATAGAAACCCGTCTGTGTAAACCAGGCGGGTTTTTTTAATTTAAAAAAAATGAGCAAACTGAAGATTGCAATTCAAAAGAGCGGGCGGCTGAGCGAACAGTCACACAAGCTGCTTGAAGAATGTGGAATAAAATTTCAGAACGGAACAGGCGTACTTAAGAGTACCGCGAGGAATTTCCCGGTAGAGATACTGTTTCTGAGGGATGATGACATACCCCAGTATGTTGAACAACAGGTTGCCGATATTGGTATTCTGGGCAAGGATATGGTATGCGAAAAGAATAAGGATGTGATGATCCTTGAACAGCTCGGCTTCGCACATTGCCGCCTCAGCCTGGCAATACCGAAGGAGGAAAACTACACAGATCCTGGTTACTTTAACGGTAAAAAAGTCGCTACAAGCTATCCCTGGCTTCTCAATAAATATTTCACCCGGAACAACATATCAGCCGAGATTGAAGAGATCAGCGGCAGTGTGGAAATTGCACCCGGGATCGGTCTGGCCAATGCAGTTTGTGATATAGTCAGCTCAGGCAGCACCCTGTTAACTAATGGTTTACGGGAAGTAGTAACCATCCTGGAGAGCCAGGCAATAATTATCGGTAATAAAAAACTTTCAGACGATAAGAAGGAGATCCTCGAAAAGCTGCTCTTCAGAATAAGAGCTGTTAAAAATGCCAGAGAGAATAAATATATCCTGCTTAATTCTCCTGAAGAAGCAATACAAGATATCTGCAGAATACTTCCCGGGATGAAAAGTCCCACTATACTTCCTCTGGCCGAAAAAGGGTGGTGCAGCCTTCACTCTGTTGTCAAGGAGGATGAATTCTGGCAAAGGATCGACCAGCTTAAATCAGCCGGAGCTGAAGGAATACTGGTTATACCAATCGAAAAGATGATAATGTGATGAAAACAATCATTTACCCGCTGCGGGAGAGCTGGGAAAAGCTCTGCAGACGTCCTGCAGCTGATACGCCGGAAGTTGATGCTTCCGTACAGAGTATCCTGTCCAGAGTAAGATCTGAAGGTGACAGGGCAGTTCGTGATTTGTCGATTAAATATGATGGAGTGAATCTTAATGAACTGAAAGTGACGGAGAGTGAGATGGAAGATTCACTCAGGTTTGTCACACCCGAACTGAAAAAAGCTATTTCTATTGCAAAAGAAAACATAGAGAAATTTCACGGCTCCCAGCTTGTTGATGAAAAAGTGATTGAGACTCAGCCCGGAGTGATGTGCAGAAGAAAAAATATCCCGGTTGAAAGAGTCGGCCTTTATGTTCCGGGTGGCAGCGCTCCTCTTTTTTCAACGGTGCTTATGCTGGCTGTTCCTGCAAAAATTGCCGGATGCAGAAGGATAATAATGTGCACACCACCTGATAAAAGAGGAAAAATAAATCCCCTGATATTGTATTCTGCCATGATTACGGGTGTAACAGAAATCTATAAAACGGGCGGAGCACAGGCAGTGGCAGCAATGGCTTACGGCACTGAAACCATACCCCGGGTCGATAAGATCTTCGGTCCCGGAAACCGATTCGTAACAAGAGCAAAGGAGATTGTACAAACCCAGGGCATAGCCATTGATATGCCGGCAGGACCAAGCGAGGTACTGGTAATAGCTGATAAGAATGCTGATCCTGAATTTATTGCGGCAGACCTGCTGGCGCAGGCAGAACATGGCCCTGACAGCCAGGTATTACTCGTAACCGATCACAGGCCCCTTCTGAAAAGTGTATCCGGAGAAATAATGAAACAGGTCAGTAATCTTCAAAGAAAAGCGATCGCCCTGAAAGCGCTGAATAACTGTCTTCTGGTTTTGCTGGCTGACCTGGATAAATGTATTGACTTCAGCAACCGGTATGCTCCCGAACATCTTATCATAAACACCTCCGAAGCAGGCGCTCTTGCCGAAAAAGTTATTAATGCAGGTTCTGTCTTTATCGGGAAATACAGCTGCGAAAGCGCGGGAGATTATGCTTCCGGGCCAAACCATACTCTTCCCACAAATGGTTTTGCCAGAAGCTTCAGCGGTTTGTCGACCGACAGTTTTGTAAAAAAAATAACTTTCCAGGAGCTCAGCAGAACAGGAATTAAGAATATAGGTCCTGTGGTTCAAAAAATGGCTGAAGCAGAATCGCTTGATGGTCATAAGAATGCAGTGACGGTCAGATTAAAAAGATTAAAAAATGAATGATCTGGATAAACTGGTAAGAAAAAATGTAAAGGATCTTATCCCCTATTCATGTGCGAGGGATGAGTTCCGGGGTAATGCCGCCATATTTATGGATGCCAATGAGAATCCCTACGGATCACTCAACAGGTACCCCGATCCATACCAGGAGGAGCTTAAATCGGCAATAAGTGCTTTGCGAAATATTCCTGTGGAACGGATCTTTCTTGGCAACGGAAGCGATGAGATCATTGATCTGTGCTTCAGGGTTTTTTGTAATCCGGGAACTGACAGGGCGCTTACCTTCTCTCCCACCTACGGTATGTACCAGGTGTCAGCAGCGGTTAATGATGTAACCATCATAAAAGTACCCCTTAACAGTAGTTTCCAGATTGACCTCAAGGATGTAATGCCCTGGTTATCTGATAAATCACTTAAAATCATCCTTGTATGTTCACCGAATAATCCTACGGGAAACTGCATGGACAGAAATACCCTTGAAAAGATAATTACAGGATTTAACGGGATCATCCTCCTTGATGAGGCATATATTGATTTTGCAGAAGATGCCTCATTCAGGGATCAAACAGACAGGTATCCCAACCTGATCGTAATGCAGACATTCAGCAAAGCATTCGGACTGGCTTCAGTAAGGGTGGGCATCGCTTTTACAAATCCCCGGATTGTCAGCTACTTCAATAAAATGAAGCCTCCTTACAATATAAGCATGATCAACCAGAAAGCTGTACTTCAGAAACTTCTCAAACCTGATGAATATATAGAGGAAGTACGGAAGATCAGGGAGGAAAGGTTAATGCTGTCAGAGGAGCTGATTAAGCTGCCGGTCATCGAAAAGGTATATCCATCAGATGCAAATTTTCTCCTTGTCAAAGTGAGAGATTCCGGCCGGCTATATAACTACCTTGCCGGCAGGGGAATAATTGTGCGGAACCGGAATAGCATTGTCAGTAATTGTCTCAGGATCACTGTCGGGACAGAAGCAGAAAATAGTGAGTTTTTAAAAACACTTAAATCATTTAAGACATGAAGAAGGTACTATTCATAGACAGGGACGGAACCATTATCGAGGAACCCGAGGATGAACAGGTTGACAGTTTTGAGAAGTTACGATTCATCCCGGGTGCAATAACGGGTCTCTCCAGAATAGCGGGAGAAACTGATTTTGAGCTTGTTATGGTGACCAACCAGGATGGACTCGGAACATCTTCATTTCCCGGGGAGAACTTCTGGCCTGTCCAAAATAAAATGCTTCAGATACTCGAGGGTGAAGGAGTTAAATTCTCCGAAGTGTTTATCGACAGAACCTTCCCTGAAGATAATGCACCCACGCGCAAACCCGGTACGGAGATGCTTATAAAGTACCTGGCAGCAGGCATTGACCTGGAAAATTCCTTTGTGATAGGTGACAGACAGACTGATATCCAACTGGCAAAAAACCTGGGCTGCAATGCTATTTACTTCAGAGGAGATAACTCTGATGATGCTCTCCTCTCAACAAACGACTGGAATGAGATTTACCTGTTCCTTAAAGCAAAGCCAAGACGTGCAAAAGTTGCAAGAAAAACAGGTGAAACAGATATAACCATTGAACTCAATTTAGATGGTACCGGCAAATCAGATATCAGCACCGGAATAGGATTTCTTGATCATATGCTCGACCAGGTTGCGCGTCATGGCAGCTTTGATCTGAAAATCAATGCTCAAGGCAATATGGAGGATAACGGTCATCACCTTATTGAGGATGTTGCCATATGCCTGGGAGAAGCATTTCTGAAAGCGGCCGGCAGTAAAAAAGGTATTGAACGGTACAGCTTTGTGCTTCCCATGGATGATTGCCTGGCACAGGTGGCTGTTGATATGGGCGGACGCCCCTGGCTGGTCTGGAAGGTTAAATTTTCAGATACAAGAATTGGTGAAATACCGTCCGAAATGTTCATGCATTTTTTCAAATCGTTCAGCGATAATGCAAAGTGCAACCTGAACATAAAAGCTGAGGGCGATAATGAGCATCATAAAATTGAATCAGTATTCAAAGCATTTGCAAAGGCCATGAGAAGTGCGGTAAAACAGACAGAGAGCAGCTTGCTGCCTTCAACAAAGGGAATATTATGATCGCAGTAATTAAATATAATGCCGGTAATATAAGATCAGTGGTAAATGCATTGTCCAGGTTAGGACAACAATGCCTGGTAACTGATAAGACTGAAGAGATACGCAAGGCCGAAAAGGTAATCTTCCCGGGTGTCGGAGAGGCCGGTTCCGCGATGAGATACCTGAGAGAGAGAGAACTCGACAGGGTAATAATATCCCTGAAGCAGCCGGTGCTGGGTATCTGCCTGGGACTGCAGCTTATGTGCCGGTATTCGGAAGAGGGCAGTACAGAATGTCTTAATATATTTGACTCTGATGTACGTATTTTTCCGAAATCTGACATAGTACCTCACATGGGATGGGATAACTTCTCCTCAATTAACGGAGAGCTTTTCAAAGGTATCATAACAGAAGATGATGTATATTATGTTCACAGTTATTATCCCGAAATATCGTCCTGTACCTCAGCTGTTTGTAACTACATTATCCCCTTCAGCGCTGCCATGCAGAAAGATAATTTTTATGCTACCCAGTTTCATCCCGAAAAATCAGCTGCAACAGGTGAACAGATATTGAAAAACTTCCTTGAATTATGAGAATAATAATGGCTATTGATATCATTGACGGCAAATGCGTCAGGCTGACTCGCGGAGATTACAGCACAAAGAAGATATATGGTGAGGATCCTCTTGATGTCGCCAGAGAATTCGAAGATTATGGTATAAAGTATCTTCACCTTGTAGATCTTGATGGTGCAAAGAACAAAAAGGTCATTAATCACAAAATCCTTGAAAAGATCTCATCAGCAACAAATCTCCAGATTGATTTTGCAGGAGGTCTCAGATCGGATGAAGATCTGAGGATAGTTTTCAATTCAGGTGTCAGACAGGTAACTGCGGGCAGTATAGCTGTAAATCAGCCTGCTCTTTTTTTGGAATGGGTAAACCGCTATGGCAGTGACAGGATAATCCTTGGTGCTGATTTTCTGGACAGAAAAGTGGTATCAGGAGCCTGGAAAGAAATATCAGAGAAGGATATAGTAACTTTTATTTCAGAGTATGCCAATGAGGGTCTCAGGTACACGATCTGTACTGATGTAGAAAAGGACGGGATGATGGAAGGTCCCTCCATGGAAATTTACAAAGAGATACTGCAATCAGCCGATATTAATCTGATTGCCAGTGGCGGAGTCTCATCCTTAAAAGATATTCAGGAATTAATGGATGCGGGTTGTGAAGGTGTTATAACCGGGAAGGCTGTTTATGAAGGGAGAATAAAACTTGAGGAACTTAGCAGGTTATGTTGAAAAAAAGAATTATACCATGTCTTGATATCAGGGATGGCAGAACGGTGAAAGGCATCAGCTTTATAAATATCACAGATGCCGGCGATCCTGTTGAGCTGGGTAAGTTATATGCCGTCAAGGGGGCTGATGAACTGGTTTTTCTTGATATTACTGCAACCATTGAGAACCGGCAAACACTTATCGGACTGGTTGAAAGAATTGCCGCAGAAATAAATATTCCCTTCACTGTCGGAGGTGGTATTACAAGTGTTGCTGATGTCGGTCTGCTTTTACGGGCCGGAGCAGATAAGATAACGGTAAATTCGGCAGCCGTACGAAGACCTGAATTGATAACTGAAATAGCAGGCGAATTCGGGAGTCAGTGTATCGTGGTCGCAATAGACACAAACATACTGAGTAATGAATGGATCGTCTACGTGGACGGCGGCCGTACACCAGTAACGATGAAAACACTCGACTGGGCAAGGAGAGCTGAAGAATCGGGTGCCGGTGAAATATTACTGACATCCATGAGAAATGACGGGACAAAAGAGGGATTCTCAATAGAAATCACAGAACTTGTCAGCAGTAACCTGAATATTCCCGTTATAGCTTCCGGCGGCGCAGGAATGAAAGAGCACTTTAAAGAGGTCTTTACCGCGACAGAATGTAGCGCAGCACTCGCTGCAAGCATATTTCATTATGGAGAAATAGATATAAGAGAACTTAAGGAATATCTGAAAAATGAAGGAATTGAAATAAGGATTTAATATGAACAAAATTAATTTTCAAAAAGGAAACGGACTGGTACCTGTCGTAATACAGGATAACACAACACTCCAGGTACTCATGGTCGGCTTTATGAATGATGAAGCATTCCGGAAAACAGTGGAAGAAAAGAGGGTAACCTTTTTCAGCAGAAGTAAATACCGCCTCTGGACAAAAGGCGAAACATCAGGTAACTTCCTGAATGTTAAGAAAATATTTACTGACTGCGATAATGATGCTATCCTGATATTGGTTGATCCGGCAGGCCCGGTTTGTCATACAGGGAACATGTCATGTTTTGATAACGATTCTGCCAGGGGATTCCTTTACAGGCTGGAAAACATCATTAACAAAAGAATTGATGAGAATGACAGTAACTCCTATACCAATAATATTTTTAAGAAGGGTATCAATAAAGCTGCACAGAAGGTGGGTGAAGAGGCTGTAGAACTTATCATCGAAGCAAAAGACAATAATATTGATCTGTTTAAAAACGAAGCCGCTGACCTTTTGTATCATTTGTTAATTCTATTAAAAATCAAGGGAATAGCATTATCAGAAGTCGAAGAGGTTCTTATAGATCGTCATCAGGTAAAAACTCAAAGTTAAGACTCCATGTAACTCAGAGTATTTTTCATCTGCTGCGAGGACTCCTTCTTCCCTGAGGCCTGCCTGCCGGCTGGGAAGGAGGTCTAATATCAAATAAAGAACAGAATTATCATTATTTATTTTGAATATCTAATTATTGCATTACTTTTGTAAGCCAATATTGAGATTAGATGAATATTGTACACAATTATTCCGCTTATTCTTTTTATTTCTTTTTTTATAAAAAGAGATAAGGGGATTTTTGTATACAATCGATGAATAAATATGATACAAGGTCCTCTGGAAAGGGGACTTTTTTTATGGAGAAAAAGTAATGAAAATAGCGATCCAGGGAGAAAAGGGAAGTTTTCATGAAGTTGCTGCAAGGTTATACTTCAATAATGAATCATTTGACATTGTACCTTGCACCACCTTCGATCTGACCCTTATTGCCGTGAATGAGAAGAGGGCTGATTATGCAGTTATGGCCATCGAGAATGCACGATCAGGAAGCATCCTGTACAACTATAACCTCATAAGGGAATCAGGCATGAAAATCCTTGGAGAAATCAACCTGAGGATAAGACAAAATCTCATGGCGCTGCCCGGCCAGTCATTAATATCTATCAGGGAAATCAGATCCCACCCTATTGCTCTGTCGCAGTGTATGACATATCTTAATCATATGCAGGGTGTGACACTTGTTGAGAGCGACGATACTGCAGGGAGTGCACGATATATAAGTGAAAATAAATTAAAAGGCATCGCAACCATTGCTTCATCAACTGCTGCAGATATATACGGCCTTGAAATAATTGCCCCGGGAATTGAAACATACAAGAAGAATTATACACGCTTCCTGATCATGGGCAATAAGGAAAATGAAAACATGGATGGGAACAAGGTATCCATCTGTTTCTCAACAGGTCACAAACCTGGCTCTCTGGCAGCAGTGCTCTTAAGACTTGCAGAGCTTGATATAAATTTATCCAAGATACAATCAGTGCCCCGTTTGAATGGTGAATGGGAATATATGTTCTACCTGGACCTGGAGCTGGATGCCGATCATGATATCGGACTGATAAAAAATGTTCTTGAGAACTATACAACCAACCTTGATGTGCTGGGAATATATAATAAAGGAGAAAAACTGCATGAAAGTTAAACCTGCAAAGCGGACTGAAAGTGTCAGCGAGTATTACTTCTCGCATAAACTAAGGCAGTTAGATCAGATGCGCCTGGATGGTGCTGTAATAATAAATCTTGGCATTGGCAGTCCCGACCAGCCTCCTTCAGAAAATACAATATCCCGCCTGGGAGAGGAGGCATCGAAGCCGACATCACACGGCTACCAGAGTTATACGGGCATTCCACCATTGCGCAAAGCATTTGCCGACTGGTACGAGAAATATTTTAATGTTAAACTCAACCCTGAAAGCGAGATACTTCCATTAATGGGAAGCAAGGAGGGCATAATGCATATAAGCATGGCATTCGTTAATCCTGGTGATGATGTTCTGATACCCAATCCCGGATACCCTACTTATTCATCAGTGACAAAACTGCTGAATGGTAATATTGTGTATTATGAACTGGATGAGAAAAACGGATGGCAACCTGATATTAACAGGCTGGAAAGCAGCGATCTGAACAGGGTAAAGATCATGTGGATCAATTATCCCCATATGCCCACCGGAGCCAGGGGATCCATGAGGATGTTTGAAAAGCTTGTTTTATTTGCCAGGAAACATGATATCCTTCTCTGTAACGATAATCCTTATAGTTTTATCCTGAATAGCAACTACCTGAGCCTTCTTTCAGCCGATGGGGCAAAAGAGATTGCCCTTGAGCTGAATTCGTTGAGTAAATCGCATAATATGGCTGGCTGGAGAATCGGGATGGTTGCAGGACATAGTGATTACATCAACAGCATCCTGAAGGTAAAAAGCAATATAGATTCAGGAATGTTCCGGGCATTGCAGGCAGCTGCTGTAGAAGCCCTTTCCAATCCCCCTTCATGGTATGACACGGTAAACAGAGTCTATAGCAGCCGAAGGAAAATAGTAGAGGAAATAATGAATATCCTCGGATGCAGTTTCGATAAATCACAGTCGGGATTATTTGTCTGGGGACGAATCCCGGAGGAAATTTCAGACTGTGAATCATTTGTGGATGAGATACTTAACAAAACACGCGTTTTTATTACTCCCGGATTTATTTTTGGCAGCCAGGGAAATCGCTATATACGTATCTCACTATGCGCTGATGAGGAGGTTCTCACTTCAGCCAGGAATAGAATAAAAGAATACATAACCAATAACTATTAACAAATAACCATAATGACAATAACAGTAGTTGGAATCGGACTCATAGGCGGCTCATTGGCGCTCGATCTCAGGAAAAGAAGTTTCACTGACAGGATCATAGGTGTCGATTCGGATGTTCAGCACCGGAATATTGCCGTATTAGGCGGGATAGTTGATGAAACAATTACTCTTGAAAAGGCTGTTGACAGAAGCGACATTATTCTTCTCTGTACACCTGTAAGCACAAATTGCGAAATGTTACCCGGCATCCTCGACAGGATTGCCGGAACAACAAAAGTTGTTGCAGATATGGGCTCTACTAAAGTTGCTATTGCGGATATTTCGAAAAACCATCCTGGACGCGGAAGATATGTGGCAGTTCATCCTATGGCAGGTACAGAATACTCCGGTCCTCTTGCAGCTATAGGAAAGCTTTTCGATTATAAGAATGCAATTATTTGCGATCCTGAATTAAGCGACAACGATGCCATTGAACTGATTAAAAGTATGCTTAAAGTCCTCAATATGAATATTGTTTATATGAATTCTTATGTTCATGATGTTCATGTAGCCTATGTTTCGCATATTTCGCACATAACATCCTTCTCCCTGGCTCTTTGTGTGCTTGAAAAGGAAAAAGAAGAAGAGAACATTCTGACACTTGCAGGAGGTGGTTTTGAAAGTACGGTTCGTCTGGCAAAAAGCAACGCTGAAACATGGGCACCGATCTTTTCGGAAAATGCAGAATATATTATTGAGGTTATCGATACATACATAGAAAAAATGAAGCTCTTCAAAGAGATGATATACCACAAGGATATGGAGGGATTAAAATCATTGATGGAAGAGGCAAATAAAATACAGAAAATACTAAATTAATACACAGCATGGTAGTAAAACTTGATACATCGCAAATAAAGGATTGGAGAGGTTTTAACGAAAGACTCTTTCTTATCGCGGGACCCTGCAGCGCCGAAACCGAGGAACAGGTGATGGAAACTGCCAGACAACTGGCTCAGATCAATAAAGTATCTGTGTTCAGGGCGGGTATCTGGAAACCGCGTACTCGTCCTCATTCTTTCGAAGGCATAGGACTTGAAGGATTGAAATGGCTTAAGAAAGTTAAAGAGGAAACCGGGCTTCTTGTAGGTACTGAAGTGGCCAACGAACGTCATGTATATGAGGCACTTAAATATGGGATAGACATGCTGTGGATTGGCGCCCGTACCTCTGTTAATCCTTTCACGGTACAGGAAATCTCAAATGCTCTGAAAGGGGTTGATGTGATGGTGCTCGTCAAAAATCCAATAAATCCTGAACTTGAGTTATGGATCGGTGCAATAGAGCGTATTGCAAAGGCTGGCATCAAACGATTAGGAGCAATACATCGTGGTTTTTCCGCATATGAGAAGACAACCTACAGGAATCAGCCTAACTGGCAGCTGCCGATTGAACTCAGAAGAAGGATCCCTGACATTCCCCTGATCTGCGATCCCAGCCATATTGCCGGAAGCAGGGAATTCATTCATGAGATATCACAGAAGGCACTTGATCTTAATTATGACGGACTGATGATCGAATCACACATAGACCCTGACAAGGCTCTGAGTGATTCCCTTCAACAGCTTACACCCAATGACCTGAAAGAACTGCTGAGCCGGCTTATACTCCGTAATCCATCAACATCCGACCCCAGGATCCTGGATGTTCTTGGTGAACTCAGGCAGCAGATTGATATTTATGATGATCACCTGATCGACCTTATCGAACAGCGGATGAAGGTTGCTGAGACAATAGGACATTATAAAAATGAAAATAATATTACTATTTTACAAAGTGTTCGCTGGGACGAAATTGTAAAAAGGGTCATTACTCATGGCCAGGCAAAAGGTCTCAGCACCGAACTTATTAATACAGTTTTCAAAGCTATCCATCAGGAGTCGATCAATCACCAGATGAAGATCATGAATAATGGTGTTATAAAAAAACAAAAGACTGGCAAAACAGATAAAAGCAGTGGATAAAGTAATAGTGCCATCAAAGGTTGAAGGTGAGATTAATGCTCCGCCGTCAAAAAGCATGACACAACGTGCCATTGCTGCAGCATTGCTGACTAACGGCGAGACTATTATATTAAATCCATCCGGATGTGATGATTCCCTGGATGCCATAAATATTGCCGCTGTCCTGGGATCAGAAATACAAAGTGATGGTAAAAATCTGAAAATCAGGGGATCAGGCAAACTCAGGGGAAGGATGCTTAACTGTGGAGAATCAGGCCTGGCAATCAGGATGTTTTCACCAATTGCAGCTTTAAATGATGAAGAGGTGACCCTTACCGGTAAGGGCTCACTGACAAAAAGACCAATGTCGATGGTAGAGGAGGCTCTCCGGCAACTCGGTGTGAAATGCAGCAGCAGAGACGGATTTCTCCCCCTGACAGTCCGGGGTCCATTGAAAGCCGGAAAATGCAAGATTGACGGTTCTGTAAGTTCCCAGCTTCTTACCGGTCTGCTGATGGCTATGCCGGTATTAGAAGGAGACTCTGAAATATATGTAAAAGATCTGAAGAGTAAGCCATATATTGATATGACACTTCAGGTTCTCGATAAATTCGGAATAACTGTTCAAAATAACAACTACAGCCTGTTTATAATAAAAGGCAGCCAGAAATATACACCCTCAGAATTTACCATTGAGGGCGACTGGAGCGGAGGTGCTCTCCTTCTTGCAGCCGGAGCCGTTAACGGTGAACTGACGGTTCACGGTCTTCACCCCGACAGCCGGCAAAGTGATAAAGCCATACTGACTGTTCTGGACCTTGCCGGCGCTCAATTGAGCATAAAGGAAAACTCAGTAAGAGTTTCAAAATCAGACATGCGGTCATTTGATTTTGATGCGACGGAATCACCTGATCTTTTCCCTCCTCTTGCAGCCCTTGCCGCATACTGCAAGGGGACATCCTCAATAAAAGGAGTATCACGTCTTGTCTATAAAGAGAGCAACCGGGCAAACGCCCTGAAGGAGGAATTCCGTAAGATGAACATAAAAGTGGACATGGAAGAAGATACCATGCTTATTACCGGAGGAGAGGTCAGCGGTGCTCATATTGATTCTCATAATGACCATCGTATTGCTATGGCAGCTGCTGTGGCTGCCCTGCGGGCCTCTGACAGGGTGATAATCACAGATGCTCAATGTGTAACTAAATCATACCCCTCATTTTTTGATGATCTTAAACAGATTGGCGCCAGGATTTATGAATGATATGATAATGGATTATTCTGATAAATATTTTATTTAATATCAAAATAAATATTAAATTTTTTACATTTTTTTGCATTGAATTAATTTTTTTTTTAGTTTTACATTCATGAAAATTAAGAGGATATGTGCCTGGTGGTGGTGCAGTTTAACAGATAATGCTGTGAAACAGGCCATGATATAAACTTTTATAAGATATTTCTATTCAGAGGCGCGCAGTTCACAGCGTGCCTTTTTTATTGAAATTTTTTATTAACCAACATAAATTTGAAATTATGAAAAAGATCAGAAAAATTTTATTAAGTGAAAATGAGATGCCGAGGCAATGGTATAATCTGGCAGCCGATATCAAAGTTCCACCTTTTATGAGCCCTGACGGACCAGTACCAGAAGAAGCGTGGGCACCTGTTTTCCCTATGAATCTGGTTGAACAGGAATACAGCACACAACGCTGGATAGATATTCCCGAAGGAGTTCTGGAATTACTTAGCAGGTATCGTCCATCACCCCTGCACCGCGCATATGAACTGGAACAGGCTATCGGAACCCCGGCCAGGATTTATTATAAAAATGAGAGTTTGTCACCTCCAGGCAGTCATAAACCTAATACAGCAGTTACTCAGGCATGGTATAATAAAGAATTCGGGATCAAACGTTTGATAACCGAAACCGGTGCCGGGCAGTGGGGCAGTGCCCTGGCATTTGCCTGTTCCCTGATAGGACTGGAGTGTAAGGTATTTATGGTCAGGATAAGCTATGATCAGAAACCTTACCGGAAACTCATGATGCAAACCTGGGGAGCCACATGTGTGGCAAGTCCAAGTAATGAAACCCAGGCCGGAAGAGCTATCCTGGAAAAAACTCCCGACACTCCCGGCAGTCTCGGCATTGCCATCAGCGAGGCAATTGAAGCAGCAGTCACTGATCCCACAGGAAAAAGCAGGTATTCACTTGGCAGTGTGTTAAATCACGTGATGATGCATCAAACCATAATAGGCCTTGAAGCTAAGAAACAACTGGAAATAGCAGGTGAAAAGAAAGTTGATGTAATAGTTGGTTGTGCAGGAGGTGGTAGCAATTTTGCCGGACTTGCATTCCCATTTGTATATGATAAGATTAATGGAGCAAAAATTGATATTATACCTGTCGAACCTGCATCCTGCCCTACATTAACCAAAGGCCCCTATGTATATGATCATGGTGATACAGCTAAAATGACACCACTGGTTGCCATGTATTCATTAGGCCATAGCTTTGTACCGGCTCCCATTCATGCCGGCGGATTAAGGTATCATGGCATGGCACCGCTCGTCAGCAAAGCCACTCAGGAAGGTCTTCTTTCACCCATAGCGCTGCACCAACTGGAGAGTTATGAAGCTGGAATACTCTTTGCAAAAACCGAGGGAATAATTCCTGCACCTGAAACAAATCATGCTATTGCCACAGTAATTCGCGAGGCAAAAAAAGCAAAAGAGGAAGCGAAAGAGAAAGTGATCCTGTTTAACTTTTCCGGTCATGGTTTGATGGATTTAACAGGATATGATAAATTCCTTACCGGCCAGCTGCAAAATTATGAGCTGCCTGATGATGTCATTGCCGAGAACCTGAAAGAACTTGCTGGTTATCCAGTGCCCTAGCCCGGGATATACAGTTTTAGAAATTGCCCCAGGGATTGTTGAAAAAAATGAAAACGCGGAACACTAAACCCGGAACACGATACATTTAATCATCCAGTGCCTGGTAAACCATCGCCTTGAATTTATTCTGGATCTCTTCATGGCTCAGAGGGCTCTGTTGAGTAAATATCAGTCCGAGAAGTCTTTCTTTTGGATCGGCCCAGTAGTTTGTAGCAAAGTAACCGCCCCACGAAAATGATCCTTCTGAGATTCCAAGCACAGCCTGCCCTTCTTTGGTTATAATTTCAAAGCCGAGGCCAAACTTGTTACGACCATGGTTAAGCTCTCCTATCTGGTTTGAGGTGATCAGCTCCACAGTACGTCTTGAGAGAAATCTCTTCCCATTATATACACCGTTGTTCAGAAGCATCTGCAGGAAAATGGCATAATCCTTTACTGTTGAGCTAAGTCCTGCACCGCCTGAGAAATAGGTTCCATCAAGCAAGGGGTAATCAAAATAATCATTCTGTAAAAATGTGACATGACCATTTTCATCCTCAGTATTCACCTTTACCAGCCTGTGATGCTTTTCGGGCGGCAGATAGAAATATGTATCAACCATCCCGAGAGGTTCGAAGATATGGTTTTCAAGATACTCATCAAGTTTCTCACCTGAAAGTAATTCAACCAGATAACCCAATACATCAACATTTAATCCGTAGGTCCATTTTTCTCCCGGTTGATGAGCAAGAGGCAGTCTTCCCAGATCCTTCATCTCATCACCTATAAGTGTATTTTCGTTTCCAAAATCCGCAGAAATACCTGCCTTTGCATAAATCGCTCTCATCACAGGAGATCCTATACCCGCATAATCAATACCGGAGGTATGAGTGAGAAGATCCCTGATTGTAATTTCACGTTTTGCAGGAATTGTTGTATATGTTGTGTCCTCTTCATTGAACCTGTCAATTACCCGGGGATCAGCATATTCAGGAATATATTTTGATATCGGATCATCGAGCAGGAATTTACCCTCTTCAAAAAGCATCATCACGGCTATGCTTACTATTGCCTTTGTCTGGGATGCAATGCGAAAGATATTATCAGTATGCATCGGAGTTTTTACTTCAAAATCACTCACCCCGAAAGCCCTGTTATATACTATCCTACCATCGCGTGCAATAAAGCCGACAGCTCCCGCCGTCCATCCGCTGTCGATGCTTTGCTGAAGCATCTTATCTATGCGGTCAAGCCGCTCTGCAGACATGTTAACAGATTCCGGGGAAGCATCCTTTAGTACAGGGGCTTTTGTACATGCTGATATACCAAGCAGTACAATTAAAATAGTCTTAATAATCAATAACTTTTTCATCATATAATAATTTGATTTTGTCTTTTATCTTTTGTCTTTTGTCTTTAATTAATCTTCACTGGCAACATACTCGAAAGGTTCTCTGCAGCCTGCCGGTTATCAAAACTTTCCGGCAGCCGGTCAGATGAATTCCGTGAAGAATTGCAGGATATAATAATTATCAGAAACACAATAAGTCCTCTATATGTTTTTGGATCTGTCATGGTTGATAATAAGGTAATCTCTCTCAAAAGTAGGAAACATTTTTAATAATGTGTATTGTTAAAGTTTCATATCTTTGATATTATTAAGATAAATAATCCTGATTGTCATGAAGAATATTGCGTTATTAGCTTTTATCTCAGCCTGCCTTTTGATATTTGCCTGCAAAAAGGATGACAGGTCGGAAAGGTTCAAACTGCTCACTTCACCGATATGGAGAACAGATTCTCTCCTTGCCAATGGTGTTGATGCCACCGGACCCGGTGAAATACTTGAGAAATTCAAGGGAGATGCAAAATTCCATGAGGATGGCACCGGTTATTTTGGCGATTACACTGGACAATGGTGGTTTAATTTGGAAGAAACACAGATAACTATAAAAACCGATTCTCTCCCTGTCGCGATTGTCGCTAATATTAAAGAATTAACAAGCATTTCATTAAAGATCACAACAGTTGTTCCTAATCAGCTTGATCTGGATACCCCATTTAATATCCGAATGACATTCAAAACAAAGTGATGCGTTACATCCTTGTTGCTGCTCTGATTCTTTTAAACCCTGTCTTAAACGGAGTTGCATTGGAGGGCTTTGTGAAGGGAAAAGTTATTGACAAGAATAGCGGAGAACCACTGGCTGGAGTCTATGTGATTTATGGCAAAAACCTTGGCACAACAACCGGACAAGAGGGTTTTTACCTTTTTAAAACAGTACCGGGGAAGATAACCATTTCATTTCAGTTTATTGGATATGGCTCTATTACAGAAGTAGTTACAGTGATCGGGAATGACACTGTTGTATTGAATATCGGGATGGAGATGAAGGTAAGGGAGATAGACCAGATAGTTATAAGTGCCAATAAAACAGAGCAAAAGATTGCTGAGCTGACAGTATCAATGGATATTGTCAAAACGGCATTTATCTCTGATAATCATATTACCAATGCACAGGAACTGATAAACAAAACTCCGGGTATTGAGGTAATGGACGGACAGGCTTCAATCAGGGGCGGCAGCGGATTCAGCTATGGTGCCGGGAGCAGGGTGCTTGCCCTTATTGACGGCCTTCCAATGGTATCGGCCGATGCAGGAAATATCAAATGGCAGTTTCTGCCCCTGGAAAACATCTCACAAATAGAAATAATAAAAGGAGCATCTTCAGTCCTTTATGGCTCCTCGGCCCTGAACGGAATAATAAATTTCAGAACTGCCGATGCAACAAATATTCCATCAACACAATTCTATGCTGAAACCGGGATCTTCGATATACCAAAGAACCGCAGCTGGGTTTGGTGGGATACTCCAAGACTCTTTTCAAGTGTCTCATTTTCTCATTTACGAAAATTCGGAAAAACCGATTTCGGTATCAGCGGCAATCTTATGATTGATGAAGGATACAGAAGGCTGAACGGCGAAAAGCTTGCACGTCTCACCTTAAAATTAAAGCATTTCAATGATAAGATCGAAGGACTTTCTTACGGCCTGAACATGCATTCAGGGTACACAATTAAAAGAGATTTTGTTCTATGGGAAAATGCTGAAACAGGAGCACTGAAACAACAGGATTCTGCTACAATTGAACTTAATGGATGGTTCTTTGCTCTTGATCCGTATATCACTCTTAGAAAAAGCAGCCGTTATAAACATGATCTGCGGATGCGTTTCCAGACATCATTAAACCGCTTCCCTGAAAGTGAAAAAACCAACAGCGATGCCTATTCTCTATATGCCGAATACCAGTTCTGGCATTACCTTACAGGTTTCATGGATATCACTGCCGGTATCTCTGAAAACTACAGCAAGATAATCTCAAATATGTATAACGACCATGATGGCTTAAACATGGCGGGATATGCACAGCTTGAAATCAGTCCCTTCAACAGGCTTAAAGCTGCGGCTGGTTTCAGGATCGAACAAAATTCACTGGATGGAAAAAAAGATAAGATTGTCCCGGTATTCAGGGCCGGAATCAACTGGCAGGCTGCAGATTATACCTTTATCAGAGCATCATTCGGACAAGGGTACCGCTTCCCTTCAATAGCCGAAAAACATGCCTCCACAACACTCGGATCAGTGGTGATTTTTCCTAATCCGGACATTCACCCTGAATCGGGATGGAGCACAGAAGCAGGTGTCAAGCAGGGAATCAGCTTCGGGAAAATTACAGGCCAGGCTGATATATCTCTGTTCATGTCGCAGAACATTAATATGATAGAATACTATCTGGCCATATATGAAGGCTCTACCGGTTTTATGGCAACAAATATTGAACAATCGAGAGTATACGGAGGTGAGCTTGAATTGATGATGAACGGATCAATAGGCAGCTTAAACACAACATTAAGCGGAGGATATACTTACATTTATCCTGTGGAGTTTAACAGGTCAACCAATGAAAATACAGGTGTTTACCTGAAGTACAGGAGGAAACATTCGGGCAAAGTAAATCTGAACACATCATGGAAAAGAATTGATGCAGGATTGAACCTATATGTAAAATCAAAGATCCTGAGAATCGATGACTTCTTCCTGAATGAGGAAACAGGCGGGGTTATTCTTCCCGGTTTTCCGGGGTATTGGGAAAATAACAACACCTGGTATCTTGTTATCGATGGTTCCCTCGGGTACAGGCTGAATGAAAATTATACCCTTTCATTTGCAGTTAAGAACATTACAAATACGGAATACATGGGCCGTCCTGGTGATATCCAGCCGCAAAGGAGCTATAGTCTTAGATTTACGGGTAATATATAAAGTAAATTTGATCCCTCCGGGATCATATACATTCTCCAGATACTACCCCGGATGTTACCGGGGATATTGGATTTCAAAGCCTCCGGCTTTTATACTACAATAATTAACATATGCCGGAGGCATCCAATTCCAATAACCATGGTCACATCTTGCGTCCGGGGATATTGGGCTTTAAATCCTCCGGCTTTTATACTACAATAATTAACAGATGCCGGAGGCATCCAATTCCAATGTCCATGGTCACATCTTGTGTCCGGGGATATTGGATTAAAAAGCCTCCGGCTTTAAAGAAATGTATATCCTGACATTACACCGAATGTGACCGGCAACTCACCTTCCCGTCGCCTGTCACCTGTCGCCTCTATAAAGTATCTATTATCCAGGGATAAGCATTAAATTTCGAATGGTATTAAAAATCCTCTCCAATTGGCTAAATATCAATATACTATTTTAGACTTATTTGCATAATTCAAATTATTGTATACATTTGATCTGTTTTTAGAGATTAATCAAATAATAAATTAATGGTACAGAGGTTTTTTACCTTCATAATGCAGAAAACCTCGATTATAAACTTAAAACCCGACTTATGAAAAAAATTCTAACCTTAATTGCCGGAACGCTGGTTACCGGTACTCTTCTTGCCGGCGGACTGGTTACCAATACTAACCAGAGCGCATCGTGGGTTCGGCTCCCTTCCAGGAATGCATCAATTGAAACTGATGCAGTTTACTATAATCCGGCTGGAATAATGAAGATGGAGAATGGATTCCATTTTGCCG
>CAZHRV010000118.1:0-70070 GCA_964535035.1 uncultured Rikenellaceae bacterium | reverse complement strand
GCAGAGACAAACAGTCCGACGATGCAGAGAACCAGGCTAAGCCTTGTAAGAAGCCAGGAGAATCTGAATGCACAGAATGCATCACTGAAATCGAACTTTTCCTTAACAATAAATCCAATAGGATACAGTCAGAACAGGACTTTCAACGAGCTGATATCAAAATGGAACTCAACCCAGACAACTGAAAGCTATGGCTTGTTCACCGTATCACAGCCTATTGTCCTTACAGATGCAAGAGTCTCTCTAACCAACAGGTTCGGGTATACAGACTCTTACAGTGAATATACTGACCAAACCACAAAAGGATTCAGCAACAATCTCTCACTCAATATTGATCAGCCTCTGTTCACATATAACAGAACAAAGCTACAGCTCAGGGAGCTCGAGCTTGCTCTTGAAAACTCACAGCTTAACTATGCCATTCAGCTTTTATCGCTTGAAAACCAGGTGAGCCAGGCCTTCTATTATGTTTACCAGCAGCAGAAAAGTCTTGAAATAGCTAGCCAGGCCTATCAGAATATGCAGCAAAGTTACGAGGTGTCGAGGAACAAGGTTGATGCCGGCATCTCACCGCGTGAAGAGATGTTTCAGGCTGAACTGAACCTTGCCACTGCAAGATCGGACTATGAAAACAAACAGGTTGCTCTCGAAAATGCTAAGGACGAATTTAAGATAATGATAGGGATGAGTCTTTTTGACGACTTAATCGTTCTCCCCAACATTGAGGTGGATACTGTTAATATAGATATATCTTTTGCTATCGACCAGGGATTAGCGAACAGAATGGAGCTAAGGCAAAGGAAAATAAACATTGAATCTTCCGAATTTGACCTGATCCAGACCAAATCATTAAATGAATTTAAAGGAAGCCTGGGGCTCTCTATCGGTCTCTTCGGAGACAATGAGAAATTCAGCAATGTCTACGAAAATCCCACAGACAATGAAAGTGTTTCTCTTTCCCTTACAATTCCTTTATGGGACTGGGGTGAGAGAAAATCACGTATTAAAGCCTCTGAAGCATCAATAGAATCCGCGAATATATCCCTTGAGGAGGAGCAAAATAACATAATACTCAGCATCAGGAAAGTATACAGGAACCTTAATAACCTGCAAAACCAGATAGAAATAGCCCGCCAGAATGTAATTAATGCGCAGCTTACTTATGATCTGAACCTTGAAAAATATAAGAACGGAGATCTCACAGGCATGGATCTGAATATATTTCAGAACCAGTTGTCGGAGAAACAGCTTTCATATACCAATTCGCTAATTTCCTATAAGCTGGAGCTTCTGAACCTGAAGATCCAGACACTATATGATTTTGAAAATAATGAACCGGTTTCACCGGTAATGACAATAGAAGAATAAAACTTTACATAATGAAAAAAATAGTAATCTCAATTGCATTTATCGTTGCACTGGCTGCCTGCCGCAACGAGGACCAGAGCCTGACAGCAGATGTTGAAATTCCGGTTTCGGTTGAAGAGATAAAGCTTAAGACGATCGAGGAGTTCGTCAACACAACAGGCACAGCATTCCCAAAAGGTGAAATAGAACTTAAATCGAAGATTGCCGCTACCTATTTTCTTGAGAGAAATCCACATACCGGGAAAATGTGGAAAATGGGAGATAAGGTCAAAACCGGGGACCTTATTGCCAGGCTCGAGGACGAAGAGTATGTCAATTCTGTAAAAATGGAGACAAACCAGCTGAACCTCGAACTGATGGAAACAGAGCTCAGGAAACAGGAATCCCTGTACGAGAAGGGAGGTGTTACACTTAAAGAGCTGAAAACAGCCGGGATAAACTACGAAAATGCAAAGACAACAGTGATTAATTCAAAACTTCAGCTTGAAAAAACAAAGATTGTGGCCCCTATCGATGGTGTTATTGTTGACCTTCCCTATTACACTCAGGGTACACAAATAGAAACAGGAGTTGTCATTGTGAAGATCATGGACTACCAGACGATGTATATGGATGTGCGGCTGCCTGAAAAATATATCTCGGTGATTAAACCGGGTCAGATTGTCAAGCTGACAAATTACACTATCCCCGAAGATACAATAATAGGAAATGTAACACAATTGTCACCCGCGATAGTTGCCGATACACGCACCTTCAAGGGTACAGTTTCCGTTGATAACCACGATTATCTGCTTCGCCCGGGTATGTTTGTAAAAGCCGATATTGTTACAAACCATAAGGATTCAGTAATTGTAATTCCAAAAAATATAATCCTTTCCCGCCAGAGAGGTAAAACCGTGTTTGTCGTTGATCGCGGTATTGCTGTTGAAAGGATTATAGAAACAGGCCTGGAAAATATCACAGAAATAGAGGTGATCAGCGGGCTTTCAAAAAATGAACGGATTGTTACAGGAGGTTTTGAAACCCTGGGCAACAGGTCTAAAGTGAAAATAATCAACTAACAATTATGGATGCGATTGCGCGATTTGCTGTAAAATACCCTGTAACAGTGCTTATGCTGATGCTGGGTATTGTCCTGCTGGGATTCATATCATTTGGTAAGCTCGGTACTGATCTCTTTCCTGATCTCAATAATCCCAAAATCTATATTGAGCTTACTGCCGGAGAGAAACCGCCTGAGGAGATAGAAAAGAACTATGTCGATCAGATCGAATCCCTGGTAATGCGTCAGAGCAGCGTTGTCCAGGTATCCTCTGTGTCGCGTGCAGGTTCGGCCAGTATAACAGTTGAATATAGCTGGAACAAGGATATGGATGAGGCATTTCTGGATCTGCAGAAGGAGCTGAATTCCTTCAGCCAGAATTCTAATCTTGAGGACTTTACAATCTCACAGTATGACCCAAATGCGACACCTGTGATGATCATCGGGCTTAAGAATGACCGTATCTCCAATTTGGATGAACTCAGGAAAACAGCCGAAAACTACATACGCAATGAGCTCGTAAGAATAGAAGGTGTGGCCGATGTCAAACTTGCCGGTAAGGAAGAGAGCGAGGTGGTCATTGAAACAAACAAATATCTTCTTGAGTCTTTCGGTCTCACTGCTGATGGTATTGCAGCACAGGTTAACAATTACAACAGGAATGTGTCAGGCGGTTCAATAGTGGATATGGGAACCAAATATGTTGTTAAGGGAGTCAGTGTCCTTGAGGATCTTGAAGATCTTCAAAATATTATTGTGGGTTTCAAACAGTCATCAGCTCAGGGTACACCTTTACCTTCAGGCTCCTCTGCTGCACAACCGTCGGAAAGGGTTCCCGTCTACCTGCGCGATGTTGCTGATGTACGGTTCGCCAACAAGGAACCGGAGAATATAGTCACTATAAATGGTGAGAAATGTATCGGACTCTCAGTCTACAAGGAACCAAAATTCAATACAGTGGATGTTGTGGAAAGCCTTGAGGAGGCATTTGTTTCTCTTGGCAGGGCATTGCCTGGTTATGAATTTATTAAGGTCACCGACCAGGGGACTTATATAAACAATGCCATAGGCGAAGTGAAAAACACACTTATCATTGGTATCCTGCTTGCGATTTTTGTTTTGTATGTTTTCCTCAGGAGAATCGGCACAACCCTTGTCATCAGTATAGCAATACCCGTATCTATCATTGCCACCTTCAACCTTATGTACTTTAACCACCTGACAATCAATATAATGACATTGGGCGGACTTGCTCTGGGTGCAGGTATGCTGGTTGATAATGCAATTGTGGTGCTCGAGAGTATTACCCGCAACCGGGAGGAGGGCATGTCATTAAAAGAGGCGGTAATCACAGGTACAGGTCAGGTTGGTGCAGCAATTACTGCATCAACAATTACTACTATTGTTGTCTTCCTTCCCATAGTGTATCTTCACGGGGCTTCCAGTGAAATGTTCCGCGATCAGGCCTGGACGGTAGCTTTTGCCCTGCTTTCATCATTGGTGGTGGCAATGCTGGTTATTCCAATGCTTGTTTCAACTTTTTTTTCCGACAGGAATAAAAAAGTCGACATAAGTACTCCTGTAAAGTTTAACTGGTATACTTCGCTTCTTGAGAAGATCGTGGAAAAAAGGATCCTCATCATAATATTGTCAGTCATACTTCTGGGTGCTACTGTATTACTTATACCCCGTCTTGGCAGTGAATTCATGCCTAAAGCAGAAACGGCCGGATTTACAGTTAAATTAGAGCTGCCAGAAGGGACCAGCCTCGAGAGAACCTCCAGCACGGCTGCCGGAACAGAAGAAATTTTAAGGGAAATCCTTGGCAATAAGCTGAAAATGATTTACTCCCAGTCAGGTGAGGATAATAATTCATCTCTAAACCAGGGTTCAACAGTAAAAGGCGAAAACAGGGCTTCACTGAAAGTAGTACTTGAAGATGATTATATAGATGAAACCGAAAATGTAATAACCCTGCTTGAGAGTTACCTGAAAACCATTCCAGGCCTGGAAGTGAGTTTCACAAGGGACGAAACGGCACTCCAGACATCACTGGGAACAACAGAGTCGCCATTCGCACTTGAGATCTCAGGAAAAGACTATACAGAGCTCGAAAGAGTACTTAATGAATCAAAAGAAATATTTGAAAAAAATCCCGGTCTCTATAATATAACAACATCAATGGACGAAGGAACTCCTGAAGTTGAAGTTGTCATTGATCGTTTTAAAACAAGTTATTACAGTGTTACAGTTGAAAACGTAATTAACCAGGTTAAAAGTTACCTTGAGGGAGCTTCAGCCGGCAGCTTTGAGAAAGAGGGCGAAATGAAGGATATCACCATCAAGCTTGAAGATATTTCCCTGCACCAGCTGCATGATCTGATGATAACCGCCGGAAATATTAAGGTGCCGCTAAGTGAACTGGCTGATATCAGAACAGTTATAAGTCCCAGGGAGATAACAAGAAGAAACCAGTCGAGAACATGCTATGTATATGCAATGGTAAGGCCGGGAATGGCCTTTGACAGGGTGGTAAAGGAAGCCGGATCATCACTGCAGGCTGTCACCCTTCCGGTTGATTATAAGATGGAATTTACCGGTGAGGAGCTTAAAAGAAAGGAATCAATGTCAAACCTCTCATTCGCCCTGATCCTTTCCCTGGTTCTTGTATTTATGGTACTTGCTGCTCAGTTTGAATCTTTAGTGCAGCCTTTTATAATTATGCTCACCATCCCTCTGGCCGGAATTGGAACAATACTGACATTCTTCTTTTTTGGCAAGTCCCTTAATATGATGGCATATATAGGGATAATAATGCTGGGCGGTATCGCAGTAAATAATGCGATAATCCTTATTGACCGCATAAATCAGCTTAGGGAAGGGGGAATGAACAAAAAAGAGGCTGTAATACTTGCAGGGTCACAACGTATCAGACCTATTCTGATGACAAGCATAACGACTATCCTGGCTCTGCTGCCTCTGACAATAGGGATTGGAGAAAGTGCATCGTTGAGAGCCCCGATGGCAATGGCAGTAATAGGTGGTCTCTTTTCGTCTACTCTTCTCACCCTGGTGGTGATTCCATGTGTTTACTGGGTTTTTGATACTTTCAGCAGCTTTGCAAGAGGAAAAAGAATAGCTGCAGCCGATCCTTTTTAATTTATAAGAGAGAAATGGATTTTATTTTAAAGAGAAGGATCCTCATCAGTATGCTGTTTATCGGGCTGGCAATGCTCGGTTTCATCTCTTATAAGAAACTATCCGTGGAATTGATACCGAATGCCCAGCTTCCGGCATTGATAGTACAGGTGGCCACTCCCCTTGAAATGGATCCGTCGTATATTGAAGCACAGGCTATTATACCTCTTGAAGGTGCGGCAGGAACACTTGAAGGCATTGAGAAGATAGAATCGAATATCTCCTCCAGATATGGAACAATAGTGATCTATTACAATCAGAATGCCGATCTCAAATATGCCTATCTTAAGCTCCAGGAGAAGATAGATATAGTAAAGAGTTCAATACCCGACGAGTTCATTGTCAATGTTATTAAAATAGACCTTGAACAGCTTACAAACCAGTTCATGTCGCTTCAGGTGAGAGGCGAAGGCGGAGTTGACAGGATCAGGAACATCTCAGACAGGGAGATCAAACCCAAATTTGAGAATATCGACGGTATTGCCGGTGTTCAGGTTTACGGAGGTCAGGAGAATTCAATTGAGGTCCGTCTTAACGAAAAGGCATGCAAAGCTCTTGGGATCACAATGGGACAGATAAGGACACTGCTTAACAATAATGGCAGTGAGAAGACATTTGCAGGCAAGGTCGTTGATGGGAGTAATGAGTTTTTTGTAAATATAACCTCTGAATATACTGATGTAAAGGATATTGGCAGTATAACAGTAAAACAGGAGGGGCCTGTTCTGCTGCAGGATATCGCCGAAATATTTTATGGTGTCAAGGAACAGACATCCTTTAGCAGGGTTAACGGAATGGATGCCGTTACTATTAACCTGGTAAATGATAACCAGGCCAATCTTATAAAACTGTCACACGATGCCCTTGAACAGGTAAATGCCCTTAATAAAACACTTGCTCCTGCAGGAGTTGATATTGTAGTCCAGTATAACAGTGCCGAAACAATGGAGGAGAATATCAATCAGATAATCAAACTTGCCATCACCGGTGCTATACTGGCAGTTATCATTCTCTGGTTTTTTCTCAGGAATATCAGGCTTGTTACAATTATTGCTGTCTCAATACCTATTTCAGTATATGCAGCCTTCAATTTCTTTTATGCCTACAACATTACAATAAACAGCCTGACTCTTGTCGGTGTGGCCCTTGCCATAGGAATGCTTGTTGACAACTCGGTGGTGGTACTCGAGAATACCTATCGTCTTGCCGGTACAGGCATGGATTACAGAACCTCTGTCAAACAGGGCACTACCGAGGTGTGGAAGGCTATTCTCGCATCAACACTTACGACCATCATGGTCTTCTTTCCCTTTATTTTTTCTTCAAATTTCCTTATAAAGATCATCGGGAAAAACATTGGTGTTTCCATAATATCAACATTGCTGGTCTCACTTGCGGTCGCGCTTCTTTTTATACCGATGGCTACCTATTTTCTGCTTTCCGGGAGCTCCGGAGGCAAGTCGGAAATATTCAAAAAGCTTTCTATCCACGACAGGCTGATCCAGGGGTATCATCTTGTTCTTAAAGCTAGTATGAGAAAACCTGCCTTAACAATTATCGGTACACTCATAATCTTCTTCGCTGCACTTCTGATAAGCCTGACACTAAGTCTGAGCACGCCGCAGGAAATAAACACTCCTGATTTCAGGTTAAGTGTGACAATGCCCTCAGGATCAACCCTTGAGAAGACCGATGCGGTGGTAACAGAGATTGAATCAAGGCTTGCCTCCATACCAGAGAAAGAGGATATTGTAAGCCGTATCGAAGAGGAACAGGCTACTGTTACAATCAATCTGCCGGAAGAGTGGGATAGAATAAGCAAAAGGAGCCTCCCCGAAATTAAAAATGATATCCTGGAAAGGACAAAAAATATTCCTTCTGCTGAAATAAGTATGGATGATATATCTACAGGCGGCGGTTTTACTGCCGGCGGCAGCGGCGAAACAGTGAATCCGGGAGCCGGATTTATGAATATGCTGGGTATCGGATCACAAAGCGAGAGTGTGATTATCAAGGGACAGAACTTTGAACAGATGAAAAACTTTGCCGACGATATCAAAACCTATATTGATGATCTTTCTTCAATAGAAAATGTGAGCCTGAATATCCAGGACAATAAGCCCGAGGTTCAGCTATATTTTGATATGGATTACATCGGGAGAAACAACATCACCCTTATGGGTCTCTCTTCAGCTTTGGCATCTTTCGGAAACGAATATTCCTCGGGAGCAACATTCAGGCAGGGTACCGAAAGCTATGATATAATAATCAAATATTCAGATGAGGACACACTGGCAAAAAACACCGATAAGACGATTGATGACCTGAGACGGCTAGAGGTAAGCAGTACTGGCGAAGCCATAATGGAAATGGAGGAACTGGCTGATATCATCTTCGCTTACGGATCTGGTAATATTCACAGGGAAAACCAGGAGAAGAGAGTCACAGTTACATATAATTTCAATTCCGAAATAAGATCAGACAAAGATCTCCTTGAAATAGCAAGAGCAGAGATCGAATCTGTTGTTGCCGATTTGAACATACCAGCCGGCATTGCAGTTGAGGTTGTACATGAAGAGGACCAGCTTAAGGATTTTTACAAGCTTATAGGTATTGCATTCATTCTCATTTACATGATCCTTGCCGCCGTATTTGAGTCGCTTGTTATACCATTTGTCCTTCTCTTCAGCATTCCCCTTGCCGCACTGGGATCGCTTATAGCTCTTATACTTACAGGAAATTCCCTTTTGAATGCAAACACTCTTACAGGATTCCTGATCCTGCTGGGAGTAGTTGTCAATAATGGTATTATCCTTATCGATTATACCAATATCTTGAGAAAAAGGGGCAACCGCCGTTCACGGGCGTTAATGTCAGCAGGCGTTGCAAGAATAAGACCGATACTTATTACAGCTTCCACAACAGTAATAGCCATGTTTCCGCTGGCTATGGGTAAAGCTGAATTCGTATCAGTCATAGGTGCGTCATTTGCAATAACAGTTATCGGCGGACTGTCGCTCAGCACACTTCTTACACTTGTTTTTATCCCTACATTCTATTCAGGACTTGAGAATACACTGGAGTGGCTAAAATCGCTTGAGTGGAAAAACAAAGCAATCCAACTGATCGTTTTTACCCTGCTTATTTTTTTGATTTACACTTATATAGACAAATTTCTCTGGAAGCTTATCACAACAATACTCAGCATAATTCTTGTACCTGCAGCAACATGGTTCATAATGAACAGCCTCAGGAAAGCGAGAGAGACGGTGATTTCGCCTGATGAAAAAATAAATATCCATGTTCAAAGCCTGGTAAAGATTTATGACAGGGAGAATCGCTGGCTGAGGGAATGGAAAGCTGGTGCCAGAATAAGAGCCAGGCTGGATCTCAAACGGCATTTCAGGCAGTGGAAAGATATGGTACAGATTATTTGGCAGCTTCCCCTGTTCATCTTCATGGTTTACTTTACCTATTTTTACCTGAATAAAGGATTCTGGATATTTATTTTCAGTATCGGCACATGGTTCTTCCTCTCAGCCATATGGAATCCGTTAAGGGAGCTCTTCACCAATATGACCTCCCGGACAAAAAGCCTGTTCATGAAAAAGATAATTTCCGGAATTGATCTATTTGTTTTCTGGATAATACCCTTGCTAAACCTGATACTCTTCCAGCTAAGATGGGATAACATTGCTGTTGTGCTGATCCTCGGATTCTTATGGTTCTCCGGTCTGTTTATTTACAGAACCGGTCAAAAGCTCAGCAATGAAAACATTGATATATACAGGCTTGAAGGAAGGTTCAGAGGACTGAGAAAAACCGTTTACAGGATCGTTGCAGCAGTTCCCCTTATCGGAAAAAAGAAGAAACCCTTCAAAGCCCTAAGCTGTGTATCGTTGAACATCGGCAGTGGAATGTTCGGACTTCTGGGACCAAACGGAGCTGGTAAAACAACTCTTATGAGGATAATCTGCGGCATCCTGGAACAGAGTTACGGTAAAGTGTGGATCAATGGTCTTGATACTCTTGAAAAACGCGAGGAGCTCCAGGGGCTGATAGGCTATCTGCCACAGGAATTCGGAAGCTATGAGAATATGACTGCTCACGAATACCTGCATTACCAGGCAATGCTGAAAAATATCATTGACAAAAAGGTGAGGGATGAAAGAGTGACCTTCGTTCTTAATGCAGTACATATGGAGGACCGAAGGCATGAAAAAATAGGTTCTTATTCAGGAGGGATGAAGCAGAGAATGGGTATTGCACAGATACTCCTTCATCTGCCAAGGATCCTTGTTGTTGATGAGCCGACAGCCGGTCTTGATCCCAGGGAAAGAATAAGGTTCCGAAACCTGCTTGTCGAACTGGGCCGCGAACGTATTGTGATATTTTCAACACATATCATTGAGGATATCTCGAGCTCCTGCAACCAGGTTGCAGTTCTCGATAAGGGGAAATTAAAATACCTTGGTAAGCCCATCGATATGACAAAAGAGGCAGAAGGACATGTATGGCAGTTCCATGTTCCGGCAGGAGAATTCAGCAAATTCGTAAAGAATCATCTTGTAGTGCATCATATGTCGGAAGGCGATAATGTAAGAGTCAGAGTCATTTCCGAATCCAAACCATGGGAGAATGCTGTTACCGCTACTCCCAATCTGGAGGATGCTTATTTGTGGCTGCTAAGAAAAAAGGAAAATAATGAAAACCAACACATTATATAATTCATTTACCCTGGTCTGGAAAATGATAATCTACAATCTGAAAATCATTTTCGCCAATAAATTCATCTGGTTCCTTGCCGGTTCGGTAGTCTTTTACCTTGGTCTTTCGGTCATTTATGTATTCTCAAATGATATATCACGGATGGAGGACCTGTATGGAGTATTTTTATTCTCAGGAATATTATTGGTCTTTTACCCGGCTGTTTTTGGTGTCCAGAATGATCAGGATGCAAGGACGATCGAAATACTGTTCGGCATCCCGAATTACAGGTATAAAGTATGGCTTGTGAGGATTATCCTGATATTTGTGATTGCATACCTGATAATGTTTGTTTTCACATTCCTCTCTTCAGTATTGATAGTTAAATTCAATATTGTGAGAATGACAACGCAAGTGATGATGCCTGTTCTTTTCCTGGGGATGATGTCCTTCATGTTATCTACTGTAATCCGAAACGGAAATGGCACAGCAGTGGCAATGATAATCTTCGGCCTTTTCTTTCTGATACTGTCGGATCCTCTACGTAAAAGCCAGTGGAATGTCTTTCTCAATCCCTTCGATCCGGCCTACGGCGTAAGTGAAACTACATGGGCAATCATCACAATGAAAAACAGGATAATCCTGATAACTGGGACGATTTTGTTCCTGTTGACAGCACTGTATAATTTGCAGAAGAGGGAGAAATTCATGTAATAAAATTGCTTCCTGTCATTCTTCCAGATATTACTCAAACGGTTGTTCCTTACTGAAATCGGGCTTGTAATTTTTGTAACTGTCCATATCCTGCACCCAGCCGTTCCGGAAACCAAAGCTTTCCATGGCTTCTGCAACCGACTCATACTCAGCTTTATATAATGTTCGATTCAGCTTAGGATGGCCCTTAACAAAGGGTACCGGGTGATATTGCGACATGAGTGAGAGATGCATTCCGGGTGAAAGTTCTTCCGCAATGTTCCGAAGAACTTTTCTACTTTCATCCGCATGACCGGGAAGAACAAGGTGACGTATCAGTATTCCTTGCTCTGCCCTGCCCTCTTCATCACAGGTAAGTGTCGATCCTTTCTGGTAATACATTCTCCTGAGCGCTTTCAGAGCAACCTCAGGATAGCCAGGTGCATCAGAATATTCTTCTGCAATGCCTGATGTCACATATTTGTAATCAGGAAGATAAACATCGATCATTCCATCAAGAGCATCTATCACTTCCGGTTTGTCATAGCTGTTTGTATTATAGACAGTTACAGGCTGCAATCCCCTTTCATTCAGGCCCCGAATAATAGATTTGACCTGGGAAACAACATGTGAGGGGGAAACAAATCCCACTGTCGTAATGTCATCTGATAGAATTCTCTCTATAATGTCAAGTGTTTCCTTCAGTGTCGTTTTACTTCGCCGGCATGTTTCATCCGGCCGGCTTATATCATAATTCTGGCAATAGATGCAGCGCAGATTGCAGCCAGCGAAGAAGATATTGCAAATCCCTCCCGGACCGCTTATCGGAGGTTCCTCTCCCCTGTGAATGCAGATTGAAGCTATATTCATACCTGCATCCATGCCGCAATAGCCGCTGCCTCCCTCAAACCTGTTGACTCCGCATTCGCGCGGACATAATGTGCAGTTAGAAAGAAGTTCCTGCTCCTTATTATTATAGATCTTTTCTGTCATCTTCAACTTCCTCCAACTCCCTTCAACTGTTACCCTCCGACTTCGTCGGACATAGTCCGCTGCGTCGGACGAAGTCCGAAGCAAATCCTGAGCTTGTCGAAGGATAGCGAAGGAGGGCCTTCAACTTCTTCGACTTTTCTTATAACTGCAAAGATGGCAAAGTTAAGCACAAAGTCCACATAGAGAATTTATTATTAATCTCAAAGTTTGCATATTCCAAAACATTACTTACCTTTGACACCGATTTGAGGGGTAATTGAGCCTAGGGGACCAGAGTCCCCTATTTTGTTATCTGAATTTACGATGATTGAAATAAGTAAAATAGAAAAGCTTGTAAATGAGTTCATTAAAGGAACAGATATTTTCCTTGTGGCTGTAAGAGTAAGCAGTGCGAACAGGATCATGGTATTTGTTGATACAATGAAGGGGATAAATATTGACGAATGTGTGGCACTTCACCGTCATATCGAAAAGAATCTCAACCGTAACACGGAAGATTATGAGCTGCAGATCTCATCACCGGGGATAGATATGCCATTCGGGATTATTGAACAATACTATAAGAATGAAGGGAAACAGGTTGAGGTGGTTAACAATGAAGGCTCACGCTTTACCGGAAGTCTGAAAAATGTAACCAATGGCGGTTTTGAACTCGAAACGGAGGTAAAAATCAAGGGTAAGGTGAAGGAAATGAAGGATATCTCTTTCAACTTTGACCAGATAAAATCAACGAAGGAATTATTATCAATTAAATAACTATAAGAGGTTAATACCAGATGGAAAATGTTAATTTGACAGACACCTTTTCGGAATTTAAGGAGCTCAAGAATATTGACCGGCCTACTATGATGAGCGTTCTTGAAGATGTATTCAGGGGCATGCTTGCCAAAAAGTACGGCTCAGCGGATAATTTCGATATTATTGTCAATATCGATAAGGGTGACTTTGAGATATGGAGGAACAGGGTAGTAGTGGACGATGATGAGCTTACTGATCCGATAACCCAGATACCATTGTCGGAAGCCAAAAAGATTGATGATGATTATGAAGTCGGCGAAGAGGTATCTGATGAGGTTAAGTTCCTTGATTTCGGCAGAAGGGCTATTTTATCGCTCAGGCAGAACCTGACTGCACGTATTCTCGATCTTGAGAAGAACAATATCTACATGAAATACAAAGACAGGATAGGTGAGATTGTTACCGGTGAAGTTTACCAGGTATGGAAAAGAGAAATACTGGTTCTTGACGATGACGGCAATGAGCTCATCCTTCCGAAAAGCGAACAGATACCTTCCGATCATTTCAGAAAAGGGGATACAATAAGGGCTGTGGTTATAAAGGTTGAAATGAGAAACAATACCCCGTTTATTATTCTCAGCCGTACTTCACCCGTATTCCTTGAAAGGCTGTTCGAACTTGAAGTTCCTGAGATCTTCGACGGGCTGATTACCATAAAAAAGATTGTCAGGGTCCCGGGGGAAAGGGCAAAAGTAGCTGTAGAGTCATACGATGAAAGAATTGACCCGGTAGGTGCATGTGTCGGAATGAAGGGATCCAGGATACATGGTATCGTCAGGGAGCTTCGAAATGAGAATATTGATGTTATCAATTTTACATCAAATAATCAACTCTTTATCCAGAGAGCTCTCAGTCCGGCAAAGATAACATCCATCAAGCTGATTGAAGAAACAAAAAGTGCCGAGATATATCTTAAACCAAGCGAGGTGTCCCTTGCAATCGGTAAGGGCGGCCTCAATATTAAGCTTGCAAGCCAGCTTACAGGCTATGAGATTGATGTATACAGGGAGCCGGGTGGTGAAGATGAGGAAGACGTCAACCTTGAAGAATTCAGCGATGAAATTGAAGAATGGATCATCGATGAGCTTAAGGCTATAGGCTGTGATACTGCCAGAAGCGTTCTCAATCTTTCAATCAGTGACCTGGTAAAGAGAACTGATCTTGAAGAGGAAACCATAAGGGAAGTCGTAAACATATTGAAAGCAGAATTTGAATAACAACCTTGATTTTTATACTGGTTGATTCTATATTTAATATAAAAGGCAAGGCATATTTATGACAGAGGATATAAAGGCAACACGGTTAAGTAAAGCGGCCAGGGAGTTCAATGTAGGGATCTCCACAATAATAGATTTCTTACATAAGAAAGGATTTGATCTTGAACCAAATCCCAACACAAAAATTCCCCACGAAGCTTATCTTCTGCTTGTGAAAGAGTACAGCTCGGATATAAGCGTGAAGAAAGAATCTGAAAAGCTTATTCTCAAGGATCTTCACAGGAAAAAAGAGACTCTGTCAATTGAAGATGTTCCTGAAAAGCCACAGCCTGAAGAAGGTAACAGTGATGAGGAGATAATTGTCAAAGATGCCACAGGACTGCAGAAAGGTGTTGATATTAAGACTGATATCAAGAAGCCGGATATAAAGCTTGTTGGTAAGATTGATCTTGATAAAACAGTGAAAAAAGAGACTGTTAAAGAGGAACCACAGAAACCATCAAAACCCACTGAGCCGGGGAAAGCTGAAAAGCAAAAAACAAAACCTGATACAAAAGTCCCGCCGGAAGAGGAAGATGATACATTGAAAAAAGAGGCTGCCGCTGCCAGTAAAGAGAAAAGTAAAGATAAAGTCTGGGGACCAGAGGAGGATGCAGGCAAGAAACCGGAAGAGAAAGCTGCAGAGCCTGTTACGGAATCAAAAGGTGACGACGGCTTACAATCAGGAGAGATAATTGATGAGGAAGTTTATCCTGTTGAGGAAGAAGAGGTAGTTGAAGTTTTCAGAACAGGTATTGCAAAATTATCGGGACCCACGGTTATAGGAAAGATAAATCTTCCTGCCGAAGAAAGAAGAAAATCTGGTCCTCACCAGCAGGGAAAACAAGATGGCAGCCCGGATTCCAGAAGGAAGAAGAAAAGGAAAAGGATAACCAAGGATAAAGATCAGGTTTCGGCTGTGAAGCCAGACCTGGGTGAAAAGAAGGAAAAGGGCGGCAAGAAAGTTATAAAGAAAAGACCCGTAAGGGTTGAAGTTGATGAAGAAGAGGTTCAGAAGCAGATAAAAGAGACTCTTGCAAGGCTCACAACAAAAGGTAAATCAAAGGGTTCAAGATACAGGAGAGAGAAAAGAGAAGCAATAAGTCAGAAACATCGCGAGGATGAAGACCGGATTGAACAACAGAAAAATATTCTGAAGGTTACTGAATTCGTCTCGGTGAATGAGCTGTCTATAATGATGGACATTCCCGTTACCGAAATTATTTCCACATGTATGAATCTTGGTCTTTTTGTTTCGATCAATCAGAGGCTTGATGCAGAGACTATGGCCCTTCTGGCCGATGAATTCGGTTTTAAGGTAGAGTTTGTCAGCGCTGAACTCCAGGAGGCGGTTCGTGAAGTTGATGATGAAGATGAAGACCTAAAGTCCCGTCCACCCATTGTTACTGTAATGGGACATGTCGATCATGGAAAAACAAAACTTCTCGACTATATACGCAGGACTAATGTGATTGCCGGTGAAGCCGGAGGTATTACACAGCATATAGGAGCATATGGTGTGACACTTGATGACGGAAGGCAAATCACCTTTCTTGACACACCGGGTCATGAAGCTTTTACTGCAATGAGAGCCCGTGGAGCACAGATAACTGACATTGCTATAATCGTCGTCGCAGCTGATGACGGCGTTATGCCCCAGACAGTAGAGGCAATAAATCATGCTTCAGCAGCAGGAGTGCCTATTGTATTTGCTATTAACAAAATTGACAAACCTACCGCAAATTCCGATAAAATTAAGGAGGCACTTGCCAATATGAATTACCTGGTTGAAGACTGGGGAGGGAAGTTTCAGTCGCAGGAAATATCGGCCAAAAACGGACTTAATATAGAACTTCTTCTTGATAAAGTCCTGCTTGAAGCTGAAATGCTGGAATTAAAAGCCAATCCCGATAAGTCTGCATTAGGTACAGTAATTGAATCATCCCTCGATAAGGGAAGAGGATTTACTGTAACTGTCCTTGTGAAAGCCGGGACACTCAGGGTTGGTGATATACTGCTTGCCGGAAGTTGTGTCGGACATGTGAAGGCCATGTATAATGAAAGAGGCCACAAAATTACTGAGGTAGGTCCGGCTACACCGGCTCTGATCCTCGGTCTGAACGGAGCCCCCCAGGCAGGTGACAAGTTCAATGTAATGGAGAGTGACAGGGAAGCCAAAGACATAGCCAACAAGAGAGCTCAGTTGCAGAGAGAACAGGGTCTTCGTACCCAGAAGCACATAACCCTTGATGAGATCGGAAGGAGAATCGCTATTGGTAATTTCCAGGAACTTAATATCATAGTGAAGGGAGATGTCGACGGATCTGTTGAGGCCCTGGGTGATTCTCTGATAAAACTATCAACTCCCGAGATACAGCTGAATATCATACATAAGGCTGTAGGCCAGATATCGGAATCTGATGTACTGCTTGCTGCCGCATCCAATGCGATTATAGTTGGATTCCAGGTACGTCCTTCTCTTGCAGCCCGTAAACTTGCCGAGAAGGAGGAGATTGATATCCGTCTCTATTCCATTATTTACAACGCCATAGAGGAGATAAAATCAGCTATGGAAGGTATGTTATCCCCCGAGGTTAAAGAGGAGATCGTTGCAACTCTTGAGATCAGGGATATCTTTAAAGTTACAAAGGTCGGCACAGTTGCGGGATGCTATGTTAAAGAGGGGAAGATAACAAGGAATACCCGTGTTCGTATTATTCGTGATGGTATTGTTATTTATACCGGAGAACTTGGATCGCTCAAGCGCTTCAAGGATGATGTCAAAGAGGTTGTGGGCGGCTATGAATGCGGACTGAACATTCAGAATTTCAATGACATAAAGACAGGTGACATCATTGAAGGCTACCAGGAGACCGAGGTTAAGAAAACTCTATAAAAGCCCCTTATATTTTTCTGCTGAAAGGAGATCACCGGTCTCCGACGGATCTGTAATCTTTATCTTTACCATCCAGCCATTTCCATAGGGATCCTTGTTCACAAGCTCAGGTGATTCCTCAAGAGCAGGATTAACTTCAAGTATCTCTCCTCCTACCGGCATAAACATATCTGATACTGTTTTTACTGCTTCAATGGTCCCGAAGACCTCCTCTTTATGAAGGGTTTCTCCCTGGGTCTCTATTTCAATGAAGACAATATCCCCCAATTCGCCCTGGGCAAAGTCGGTTATTCCAATATAACCCATATCTCCTTCTATACGAAGCCATTCATGGTCCCTGGTGTACAAAAGATCTGCCGGTATATTCATGATATTAAGTTTTTAATATTTATTAATTACAAATCACGATTTGCAATAATACTAAAATTAAAGATCTTTTCAAATCCCGGCAGACTTGTTATCAGGGAGGGAATAGATTTGTTCATTGTATAAAAACCTTATATTCCCATGGATTAAGTGTATGTTTTACACTTAATGGCAATGTCACTTTTTCTCCAGTAAAGTAACCAGAGTATGGGGATATTATCAACCTTTGCACCCAGGGTCTCAAAGATCCTGCTGACATTTGCATTCTGAAGAGCAAAACCAAACTGGATACCTAAAAATCCAAAGCTCATATTCCATATCTGTCAGAAGGTCAAATGCGGTTTTGTTTTTTTCATTTTATAACAATGCGTTTTAAAAAATAGATATTAAAATTGAATGAATCCTATTTAAAAAAATGAAAATGATCATTACAAAAAACTGCATATGTCATTTATTTTCATGCTGATTCATTGATCTTTAGTCTAATAAATCAGGACGATTTTGTTTCAAACGTTTTCAGACAAAATATAAAAAATGGTCTGGAATGAAATTTTTTACTGTACAAGAGTAAACTTGAGGCTGAATCCGAAATTTGTATTGGAAGTAGGGAAGGTACTTGCCACAAAAGGATTATTCATAGTGTGATCGGCAAAGATCTGAAGGTTGAACCTGTCACTCAGGATGTAATCGGCAGTAAGTCCGACCGTAAATACCTTTACTCCTGCAACCGGCTGATTTACATCCTCAACCAGTTTCCTTGCAAGTGTTTTATTATCACGGATTGAAAGGTCGAACCGCAGGTTCAGATCACTTTTAAGCACTTTCTGTCCGCCACCGGTTTTAAGTATTATCTGTACCTCATCAAACCGGTATCCGGCACCAATAACCAGCTCATTGGTACGGGCATCTGCAATCTGGTTGCTTGTAAGGTTAAGCGATACAGTACGTGATTTTCTCCATTCAAACCGGGTCGTCAGGCTATTTTTCCAGTTCATGTCAATATTTATTAAGGGACTGAACTGTTCATTAATGGTTACAACATTAATTTCGTATTGCTGAATGTAGTTATTCTGAAGATCTCTTATTGAGCTTATTCCATATGTATCCTCAAGATAGTTCAGGTTAGTTGTATAGCTTCCTATCTGGAATGTGCTCCTGTATTGATGTGAGAGATTTATGGATCGGAATACTCTCTGTATAAATTCAAATTTTGAAAGTCCGTCAAATGTTATTCTCCAGTTAGGCATCATCCTCATCGCCGAGGGAAAAGTTTCAAGAGTCACCTTTTCAGGATCTGATTTTGTGTAGGCAGCAAGAAACGCAGGTATCATTACCTCCCTTGAAGTTTGTCCATATCCGCTTTTATAGGGGCCATCCATAGGTTCTCCGGTAACTGGATTGATATCAGGATTATATTCGGGATCGACTTCAGATCTTTCCCTTGCCCGTCTTTCAGAAATAATTACCAGGTTTTTCTTGAATGCTTCAAAAGTGGGAGAAATATAATTATTCTTTTTTGATATTTTCTCAAATGCAGTACCCCACGATATGACTGATATTGAGAAATTTCCGTTAACGATCCTGTTGCGTGTACTGTCGGGGAAATTGCCATTAGCATCAGCTATATAATAAGAACTTACCCCTTCGAGAAATCTCCTGTCGGCATTGACATCGATCCTCATGCCGGGGAACGGTTCTATCATGCTTCGTACAGATATATCAAACTTATTGTTATATGTTGCCGGGGTATTGAGAAGGGTATCTGTTGAGAGCCAGCCATAGGTAACTGCTCTGTCAAAAAACCTTCTGTCGCTGTATCCGAGGATAAATGGCCAGCCCGGTGCAGTGACATCGTTGTAATCAGACATACCGAGATATTTTGTGCCGGGCATATAACCCGGGAGGTACTGTCCCTGTGACGAGGTAACAGTTAAACTTGCAGATCTTATTCCCATTAAGGCTCTGAGTATATATTCACCTGTGATTATAAGAGGATTCCGTTTAACCGGAACACGTCCTTCTATGGTTACATTTGCTCCATCGATCTGTTCTGAGGTTGTAAAGTTGATCCTGGAGCTGTTGACAATATCAACGTTCCCTTTAACCTCTTCGCCTGTATTACTGACTACTTTAACTTTTATGTCTGTTGTTCCGAGGCTATGTACTATTCCCCGCACGGCATTCGGTCTGAAATTCACATTATTTCTTGTGTATGTTACTGTTCTGTATTCAGGTTTCCTCCTTTGTGCGGCATCAGGGCGGGTATTGTTTTCGATATTCTTAAGAAACCTTGATTTGCCATAGAGTGTTGCAAGGTTTGCCATGGTTGTAAATGTAAGTTCATTATGGTTCTTGATTGAATTACCGATGTTTATATTCATGGTATCGGGGTACAGAGGACCGGCCAGCCATGTATAATCCGCCCCGAAACGGGCATTGGCATTTACCCAGGAGAGCAGAGGCAGCTTATTAACAGGAATAGTATATGTTGCATTTATGAAATGGTTATATGTTGTCGTCCTTCCAAAATTCTTCAGATTTGTCATTACCGAATCACGCCAGAGATCATATCTGTTACCATACCTTTCCTTATCAACCCCACCTTCAGGTTCATCTATTCTTGCGAGGTTTGTTGCTGTAAAATCGATCTTAAGCTGGCGGGTAATATCATATTTGAAATCATATATCCTGCTCCATTCAAAGTCTTTTCTGTAGGTTGGCGTAATGCGCAGATAAGGATTATTTATGTTCCTTGTTTTCACCTCATTATAATAACGTATCAGGTCGGTTCTGAAAGAGATGCTTTTTGGAAAAACATAGAAATTAAAATCCTTTACCAGCCTGAATACCGGGCTGTTCAGGAATTTCATATTTTTAAAGGGGGCAACATTTGCGGGTTGTGCCTGGTAGTTATAAGCGAGTCCGCCGCGGTAGTTTTTCTCAAGGTTTATTTCTGTTTTAATATTACTTCGGTATATTTCGTTATAGGTGTAGTTGACGCTCAGGTTAGCGATATCCCATGCATGAGGTTTTTCTCCTCTTTTTGATATTCCTGCATTACTGACGGTGATTGTCTTTCTTCTTGAAAAATCTTCTGAGATACTCTTTATTGAATCCCTTGCAGCATTATCTTCAGCATTACGGAGGGCATCCTGGAGCAGGATATCAGGATCGAGCGGATTATACTGGGGACTGATCCTTGTTTCGGAATATCCGACATAAACAGGAAGCCTTACCCCGACCTCTTCAGGAAAGAATTTTCCGAGTTCAATCGTTGATGAAAGGTCATATTTCATTACCTGTTCTTTGCTGCGTTCATTCACCTTTTTATCTATACTTCCCCATCCGGGAGTACTTGTCTGACCAACTACATCAACAGTTCCCAGATCTGCCAGACGGGCCTGCAGGTGGGCATTGGCTGCCCATCCTCCATTTTCAATGAAATCGTTCAGCCGCAGTTCATTTACCCATACCTCCCCCCATTTAGGCTGACCGTCATCCGTTATGGGATTTCTTGTCCGAATGGGATTCCTAATTCCGATCATAATGACCTTCACATTGCTGAGATTGGGGTTTCCTGAGACAGAGATCCTGTGTCCTTCACTCAGATATACGTAAACATCTGAAACACTTAATGATGATCCCTCCTCCAGTAATTTTCTGTTCCTTGCCTGTTTGGCATCCTGGAATATCGACAGATCGATGTTGAAGCTGTTTTTTTCAGGCCACACTATTGCTCTTGAGGCGTCTGACTTATTGTCGTACCGTCCCGGGGGCGTCAGGGTTAGCGGAATCTCATATTCATAGAAATTGCTTTTATAGTCAGACCCTATCCTTATGAAGGCTGTCAGTTCGCCATCCATGAGAGGCTGCCCTATGAGTGCTTCAGCATGGACTTCCATCCGAAGCCGCCGGTATTGCCTGATATCAAGACTGACATTTCGGAATGCTGCACGGGCATCACCATCTTCAAGGTTCTGAACCTTGATGACCATGGACTGTTCATTAAGTTGTCTCAGCTGAGGATTCGAAGGATCGGTTATTCTGTCGAATCCCGGAGGAAGAACATAATTAACAGGCTCTTTGCCCGAGTTCTCCTCAATGCTAACCGAACTTATCTCAAAGGTTCCGTCAGTTGCTTCCGGCAAAGTAATCCTCTCACCACCTTCCATGAATGAGATATTGTATTTCCTCCATTCAGCCCTTACCAGGTCAAGGTCAGCATACCGCATTATCACTGGTTCATTAAAACCCCTGAGGAACATTCTCATGAACCTGACAGATTTAAAATCACTGATTGTACCTATAACCTTCTGATAATCAGTAATTGGAACCTTAAACTGGTACCATTTCACACTCGATTTATCACCATTTGCGAATGTAGCCTCATACTCTATTTCGTCCACGATAAAATTTGTCCCAACTACAAGATCTCCGGGCCTTATACTTATCCTGTACTGATAATAGCTTTCTGTTTCGTTAAGGGTGTTATCGCGGTTTATGTCTTCCATATCGGGTAGTGTCGATCCCGAGGTTGGATATGGCTCCGACGACATTTCCGAGGTTGGTGAATTGTTTTCCTGTCCGTTGTAATTCTTATATCTTTCAATAATTCCAAGCTCCTGATAATCGTAATTTGATCCCCTGAAATAATGAAAATCATCTCCCGAGGGATCATCAAAGATTTTACTGTATACTTCCGGTGTGGTTATAGTTTCAGCCTTCTGAAGATAATCTGTGAAGAATGTCTGTTCATCCTGGTTCCTCAGGCCGTCAAAACCCACATCCTGGTACAGGCGCGAATCAGGGTCATTATCAAAAGCATTCACTACAGATTGTACTGTCGGAACTCTTCCCCATGAAGTCGTATCCACATTTACAGGATCGGGAGATCCGGGCAGTCCGTTTTCAAAACTTTTTCTTGAATCCTTTAGAATATCTTCCGATATATTACCCAGGTTTATATACAGATCGCCGCCCTCATGATCCGGATTCTCAACAAACGGATCCATAAGCCAGAACTTTATATACTGAATATTTGCCGTTTCAAAATCGCTGGTGAGAACCTCTCTCATAATACCTCCCCACCGCGATTGCGGGTCATTCAGCCTTCCTTCGGAGTTCATGCCATCCGAATAGGGACCCGGATCAGTGTCGAAATTGTAAGGTCCCTTTTCGTCGGGATAATATGCAAGGTTTAGCACGGTGATATTTGTGGGTATTCCTGTTGTACTTTCACGGTAGGGGAAGATCTCATTCTCATAGATCTCCCTCACAAAGTGGCTTGACTGGGTATCGGGATTATCTTTAATATGATCAGGAGTTGATGTGCCGTTCCTCAGAAATATCGGATCGATAACATACCATGCCAACCTGGCCCTGTTATAACCCGTTACAGGATCATCATTAAATCGAGCCTCCGGAAAAAGAAAGTCCTGCCCCTGGGGAATACTTGCAATCGTCCATGCATTGAATGATTTAAGGTCAAGAGGGATCTCACTTGCCTCAAAATCGTCGATATATGAATTGCCGGCATTTGAAATAGCCTTTGAATGACCGGGTATAAGATGGGCGAATTCCCCGAAGAATGAAAATGAAGAGGGAGTTTTTGTATCAAGAAGGGGTATATTGTCAATAATATTCGTAAGCATCCGGGATTCTGTTTTATACGATGTGTTCAATCCCCAGATAGTGTTTGAAATAGGTTCTTCACCGTAGTTAACCTTCTGTGTATATGGTCTTTCATTAAGATGGAGTATGGTTCCTCCGACATTAAAATTGTCAGCAAAACGATAATCGAGGTGTGTTCCCACAAGGGTTTTTGTCTGAAATCCAAAGAACTGGTTGCTTTCAAGCGAAACCTGAATAGGTGTTTGAGATTCAATCAGCGCAGCATTGATAATACTTACAGTGCCCATATTGTAATCTACCGTATAATCAACATTCTCTGTAAGAGTCACTCCGCCTGCTGTTACTATGACCGATCCCTTGGGTATGTTTATCGCATTCAATTGTATTTCAGATCCTGATTGAGAAGAATATTGTCCTTCAAGAACGAATTTATTTTTCTCGGCCATTTGCCTGGCTATAGTCTGGGTTGAATCATATAATTCCTGGAACACATATTTATCTGCCAGTCTCGAGTCATTTATCTTTTTTCTAAGGTGACTTCCAAAAGGTTCGAGAACAGGAAAGACTATCTTACCCCTGTCAACTATAACAGTCACATTATCAACGAAATCAAAATAACCATCCGATTCCCTGTCAAGTTGTGAATTCAGAACATCAAGGCCCATCATCTGGAGGAGTATCTGATCCTCAAGCTTATCTTCCGGCAGATAGTTTATCGAGTTACCGGTTTCGTCATCCTGATAAAGTACATTCAGCTCAAAATCACTTTTCTCAAGCTTGCCTGATCCCAGCGAATAAATGTTCTTCATCATCAGGTTCCAGGTCGGTAGTTTTGGAGTTAGTGTTGTTCCTTTGAGCAGTTTCAGAAAAAGAGTCTGGGGTGCAGTAATCCCGTCAGTCGAGAACTCTCCTACCTTATATACCTTTCCGTTTATTGTGTACTCAAATGCAACTGCCAGTACCTCATCTGTATTCAGGGCAGTATTAAGGGATATATATCCAAGTTGTTTATTGAGAGTATATTCCCTCTCATTAAGTTTCCGGGCATTTTCAATTTTTTCATAGTCACGTCCAATCTGAAATCCCGGATATAGAGGGTCAAATGCATTGGTTACCTGGTCAACATCTCTTACATCTGTGTATACAGTATTTAACTGTTCGTACAACCTGTTTGCGTCGTTGTCAGGATATAACGGGGTTCCGGATGTCTCCTGGAATTCAGTGATATTGTTGTAAATATGATTTCTGTTTTCCGCCAGGTCCATGAATGCCACAATATTACGGTTACTCCCCTCTTCAAAACGGCTTGTTTTATTGGTTACCCATACTTCAATCCTTTCAATATTGACTCCTGAACTGACAATCGGCAGACTTTTCAATGCTTCATCATAGATATCCCTGAAATAATGGGAAAGGAAAAAATGTCTGTTTGCCTCATATTCATCCGCAAATATTTCAAAATCTGTCAGCTGGGCTCCTCCCTCAACCTGTACAACAGAGGATTCACCTTTCTGTTGCGAAAGGACAGTAGTAACGGTAAGTTTACCGAACTGCATTTCTGTTTTAAGTCCGAAGAGGCTGTAGCTCCCTGTGATCAGGGTTCCTGTGAGCGGGAGAGTTACATCTCCGGCCTCAACTTTTTTAAGTATCTCATCCTCCTTTCCGGAATACTGGAGTTTGGTCCTGTTTTCAAAATCGAATAATGCATCAGTATTATAATTAACACCCAGCTGCATTTTGTCACCAATAGTTCCGGTGACATTCATCTGTATCTTTTCCTTGAAGTCGAAAGTGGGAATGGTTCTCAGTTTTTCGGAAAGGGTAGGATTTTGAGTACGCGATATATTGATCCCGAATATCAGTTCAGCGGATCCCTGCGGGATGATGTTTATGGTATTGCTTCCGAATATCTTGTCAAATGCAGCTCCGCCTATTTCTATCTGAGGTATAAGTGTTGATCTGAAGCCTGATTCATCTCCGGAGATCCTCGACTGCCAGTAATCGCGCATTGCCTGTGTATATTCATATTTTCTATATTCCTCGGGGCTCATGTGCACCGGTGTACGGTAATCAAATGATCCAACTTTTTTATAAATAACATATTCATTTTTATCCGGATCATAGATCACGGTAGATGTAATATTTGAAGGATTATCAAGAAAGAGCGGGGCTTTTTTTGTCTGTTCCCAGGGTATACCTGAAACATCTTCCAGCTTTAGTACTGATTTCCGGGTGGTATCACCAGTCTGAACAGACACCTGGCTGAAGGCTTCTGGTGAGGCAAACAGCAAAGAAGCAATCAGCACAGGATATAATAATACCAGAATATGTTTATGTGATATCCTTGATCCCAATCCGGCTAATATTCAGTGTCACAAGTTCTTAAGCGCCCTTTTTATAAGATCCTCGACAGTCAGGTTTTTGTTTTCCCGCAAAATAGTGTCAAGTACTTTAATGACAGTGCTTTTGGCAAACCCAAGCATTACTAATGCTGATAACGCTTCTTCTCGTTTTGTATTGTCTGAAAATGCAAATATTTCGCCGGTTACTGCATATTTACCAAGTTTATCTTTGAGGTCAACGATTATTCTTTGAGCAGTTTTCAATCCTATACCTTTGATACTTTTCAGAGAGTTGACTTCAGATTCTATTATTGCTTTTTCTATTTCTGCGGGACTCAGCGATGAAAGCATCATCCTGGCCATAGATGCTCCAACTCCTGTTACTGATATCAGTAGTCTGAAAATTTCCCTTTCTTCCTTGTCGGCAAAGCCAAAAAGCTGATGACTATCTTCCCTGATAACTTCATGTACAAGCAATTTATATTCGCTTTTACCTTCCAGCTTTGAATAAGATGAGAGAGAGATATTAATGAAATAGCCTACTCCTGATGTTTCGATTGTCAGAAATGCAGGCGTGATCCGGGTTATTGTTCCTTTAATATAATCGATCATAAATTGTTTTCAGCATTAAAAATATCAGGGGGTAACTCATCAACTTTATCACTGTGTGTTTCTATATCCTGAGGCTTCAACGGATCTTTTGTCAGTTCAGCATACATCTGCCTGTTTTTATAAATAGTGCAAGCAAGATATATTGCCTGCCGGAATGAATTCTCAGATGCCTCACCCTTACCTGCCATATGAAAAGCTGTTCCATGTACCGGTGATGTTCTTACGAATGGCAAACCGGCAGTAAAATTAACTCCGGAATCAAATGATAACGCCTTAAACGGTGCAAGTCCCTGATCATGATACATAGCCAGTATGCCATCAAATTTGCTGAATGATCCGGCTCCAAAAAAACCATCTGCCGCGAATGGGCCAATGGTCATTATGCCCTCTTTATCGGTTTGTTTCATGGCTGGAATAATTATTTCCGCCTCTTCGGTTCCCAGAAGTGAGTCATCGCCTGCATGCGGGTTGAGTCCCAGAACGGCTATCTGCGGTTTACGAATCCCGAAATCGAGGATCAGTGAATGATTCAACATCCTTATCTTATTTGCCACCGAGTCGATGGTCAGCATTCCTGCGATCGTTTTCAGAGGTACATGACCTGTGGCAAAACCTATCTTCATGTTCTCACTGATCATTAACATCAGTACCTCATCTGCATTAAATTTCGATTTCAGGTATTCCGTATGTCCTGAAAAGGCAAAACTTTCCGATTGCATATTTTTCTTATCTATTGGTCCGGTAATCAGCACATGTATTTTTCCGTTCTTCAGATCTTCTACTGCTCCTTCGAGAGAGATAAGAGCTGATTCCCCTCCCTGCCGGGTTGATTTCCCCAGTTCAACCCTTACATTGTCATCCAGACAATTGATCATATTTGCCCTTTTATTGTTGGCCTCTTCAGGGGATTTTATATTATTAAAACTGAAATTGTCAATATTCAGCGCCTTGCGATGATATGCAGCTACCTTGGGGGATCCATATACCACCGGCACACAAAAATCGTTAATTGTAGTGTCCATGAGGGCTTTGATAATTACCTCATAACCTATACCATTAATATCTCCGTGTGAAATTCCTGCTATTATTGTACTGGTTTCCATAATTATCACTTCTTTCTTTTATAATCTGCTGTAAGCATTTTCATGAATGTAGCAAGCAGCCGTAATCCTGAAGCAGGTCCCAGTTTCAGCCTGTAAAAATCATCTTTCTTCAGTAGTCCTGTTCCGGCAATATCAAGATGGATTAATGGGTATTTTGTAAAATGCTCGAGGAATTTTCCTGCAGTAATCGCCCCCGCTTCATGTCCTCCGATGTTCCAGATATCGGCAATATCCGATTTGATCATTTCTCCGTACTCTTCCCAGAAAGGAAGTTCGGCAATCCTTTCATATACCATATTTCCGCATTCTTCAAGAAGAGAAATATACTTCCTGTCTGCATTTGTCATCAATGCAATAGCCTGGTTGCTAAAAGTAACAGCTGCAGAACCCGTAAGTGTAGCAACATCTATTATCAGTTCGGGCTGATATTTTGATGCATAGCTTAATGCATCTGCCAGAACCAGACGTCCCTCGGCATCAGTATTTCCAACTTCAACAGTCAATTTATTATGCATGGTTATGACGTCACCCTGTGTATAGGCATTACCCCCCGGCCGGTTATCGGTAGCCGGTATCAGGCCAATGACATGAATCGGGATACCGTATTTTGCCACGGCATATAGTACCCCTGTTACAGTGGCTGCACCGGCCATATCACCTTTCATCATTGCCATGTAATCACCGGTTTTAAGGTTAAGTCCGCCGGTATCATATACAATGCCTTTTCCGATCAGGACAATCGGCTTTTTGTTAAGGCTTTTTTCGGGATGCCACTCAAGAATGCAGAATGCGGGCGGATCTACACTTCCCCTGTTTACCGCCAGAAGCCCGCCCATTTTAAGCGCTTCGATCTTCCCTTTATTCAATACCTCAACACTGAATCCAGCCGATTTTCCTGTTTTCTGTATTACAGATGCTAGCTTTGCTGCAGTAAGGTAATTAACAGGTTCATGTATCAGATCGCGGGCAAGATAAACCGCATCTGTGGTATATGTCAGCCAGTCAATATCAGCCTTGTCAACATCACCTGATAAAAGCAGCTTTGACGGGTAGTTTTTCTTTTCATCCTCAGCCTCTTTTGTCCTGTATTTGTTGAATCTATAGAAGCTGAGAATGAGCCCTTCAGTAAAATCTTCAATTGCTCCCTTATATGCATCCCACGAAGTTATTGCCAGTTCGGTATGGTCATTTGATCTGATAAGTTTTCTGAGTTTGAAAGCTGTTTTCCTCAATTCCTCCCTCGTTTTATAGTTGCTTACGTCATCCTTGACTTTTACCAGGTAGGTACATTTAAAATAAGAATTAATAAAAACATATTCCTCCCCTGCCCGCAGTTGTTTCAGGGCATACTCTTTTTCAGTCTTGTTCAGCCGAAGGCTTTCGGGTATCCTCTCTTTTCCAAGTATGCATATTACTGATTGTTCGGGTGAAATAGCGGGTATCAGTTTTATTTCGGGCTTCATTTTTCGTTGATTTTTTGAAGGAGTAAAGTTAATCAAATTATTGATTGTTTCGGTTTCAAAGCGTTACCTTTGCAAAGGTTGTCAGACCCCCAAACCCCACTGACGCTTCGGTCAGTGCAGGCCTGAAGGGGGCTTTAAACAGTATATTGAAAATAGTTTGGTTATCAGTCAGATATATGACAAAGCACTAAGTCTTATTCCTCTCGACGCTGAGGAAGGTGTTGTCCTTTACACTCAGGCTCCACTGGAAGAACTTGTTTTTGTTGCCGACAGACTCAGGCAGCACCACAATCCCGGAAAGAGTGTCGGATGGATGATCGACAGGAACGTGAACATAACCAATATTTGCTTCTCCCAGTGTATGTTTTGCAATTTTTGCAGAAAGAAAGGAGCTACTGATGCATATATCACAACAACAGAAGATTACATCAAAAAAATTGATGAATTGTATTCAATCGGGGGAGATCAGCTTCTTTTACAGGGGGGTATGAATCCTGACCTTGGTCTGAATTATTATACAGATCTTTTCATGAAACTCAAGGAACTCTATCCATCACTTAAACTGCATGCCCTCGGACCACCTGAAATAGTATATCTTGCAAAGAAGGAGAAGACATCCTGCCATGATATTCTTTGCCGGCTTATAGAGTCCGGACTGGATTCCCTTCCCGGTGCTGGAGCTGAAATTCTTTCTGACAGGGTCAGGAAGATTGTTTCGCCTTTAAAGGCAACAGCAGAGGAATGGATTGAAGTGATGAGGGTTGCACATGAACTTAACTTGCCGACTTCTGCAACAATGATGTATGGTCATATAGAGACAATTGCCGAGAGGATAGATCATCTCATCATGCTCAGGGAGCTTCAGGCAGAAAAAAAGGATGAACAATATGGATTCATTACCTTTATCCCATGGCCTTTTCAGGATGAAGACACACTGCTCAGGAGCAAATATGGGATTAGAAGCAGCTTTAACAATCCCGACTACATAAGAATAATAGCCATCAGCAGGATCATTCTGAATAATATCAGGAATATACAGGCTTCAGTACTTACAGTAGGTAAAGAGACTGGTATGCTTTCGCTGCACGCCGGAGCCAATGATCTTGGTTCGATAATGATAGAAGAAAATGTTGTAAGTGCTGCCGGGGCAAAATACCGGTTCAGCGCCAAAGAACTTCAGTCAATGATCAGGGAAGCGGGTTTCATACCGACGAGAAGAAATCAAAAGTATGAACCCTGGAAATAAAAAAGAGGCATCTGTAATGCCCCTTCAGTAAAAACACTAAGTATTTTATTATACCTTTTCCTTTTCTTTATCGTCCTCGCCATCAATTTTTGAGGCTTTCTTAAACTCCTTCATTCCCTGACCTATACCTTTGAACAGTTCGGGAATCTTACGACCGCCAAAAAGCAGAACGATAATAAGCAGTACCAGTATTATCTCGGTTAGACCAATCTTTCCCATCTCAGTAAATATTAAGTTTTATGCAAAGTTAATAATAGTTTGATAATAGCAACCAAATAATAAATACTATTTCCTGATATACCTTATGATATCGTTGCCATTAGCAAGAACAAGTAACGACAGCAATATTATCATCCCCGCTATCTGTGCGTATTCCAGAAATTTATCGCTGGGCTTTCTGCCTGTTATGACCTCAAATAGTAGAAACATCACATGACCTCCGTCGAGTGCCGGAATGGGAAGGATATTCATAACAGCAAGAATTATTGAGAGGAAGGCTGTCAATTCCCAGAATGACTGCCAGTCCCACACCGCCGGGAAAAGACTGCCGATAGTAATGAATCCCCCCAGCGATTCATACGCTTTTGTGTGCCGTGAGAAGATAAGCTTGAACTGTTTCAGGTAGTTTCCGATAGATTTGAATCCTTTGGCAATGCCTGCCGGGATTGACTGGAAAAACCCGTAGTTTATGGTTTTAAGTTCAAAAATCTTATCAAGTGTTACAGATGTGGTGCCAATACCAAGCATGCCGACAATTGTCGGTGTAACAGTTATATCGACAGTTTCATCCCCGCGTAAAAGGTTCATCTTTACCGGCCGGTTTTTATTTTCTGTCAGATATTTTTTAAACTCATCGAACCATTTAAACTTAATATCATCCAGACCGATTAATTCGTCGTCAATAAGTACTCCGGCAGCTTTTGCGGGTGATTCTTTTTGAAAAGAGGTTATCATATAGGGACCGAAAGGAATTCGTGGTTCAATTTGCCCCTCTCTTTTCAGCACTCTCTTGATATAATTCATTGTGATGTCTATGTTCACCACCTCTCCGTTACGCTCAACCTGAATTGTTTTACGGTCGTTAAGTACTATGTCGGAGGTTATATGAAAGAAGTTTTCAATGTACCGGTTATCTACTGACAGTATCTTATCCCCATTTCTGAGTCCAAGTTTGTATCCCACTGAATCAGTAACAATACCATATTTAACATTTGAGGTGGGAAGGAATGTTTCGCCCCAGGTAAAAAGCACAAAAACATAGATCAGCAATGCCAGTATAAAGTTGAACAATACCCCCCCCGTCATTATCAGAAGGCGCTGCCATGATTTTTTCGATCTGAATTCCCATGGCTGCGGGGGTTGCTTCATCTGCTCTTTGTCCATCGATTCATCAATCATTCCTGATATCTTAACATAACCACCCAGAGGAAGCCATCCGACACCATATTCTGTTTCGCCTCTTTTAAATTTAAAAAGTGAAAACCATGGATCAAAGAACAAGTAGAATTTTTCGACCCTTGTTTTAAATAATTTCGCCAGGACAAAATGTCCCAGCTCATGTATTATGACAAGAATTGAAAGGCTTAATATAAACTGAAGTATTTTAATCAGTACTGTCATTTTTTATTTTGAAGTTTATTTATGAAGCCCGTAGTTGTTTCCCGTGTTTGTTTATCGGTTATCTCAAGGGACTCAAGTTCGGGGGCCGCAATATATGGAATTTTTCCCAGAGAATATTCAACGACGTCGGGCATTTGCATAAATCCGATCCTACCCTCAAGAAATGCCTTAACTGCAACTTCATTTGCGGCGTTGAGGATGCATGGTATATTACCTCCCCTGTTTAATGCCTCGTATGCCAGGGAGAGGTTTCTGAATCTTCGCAGGTCAGGTTCCTCAAAGGTTAAGGAATTATTTTCCCTGAAGTCAAGTCTTGGAAGATCAGATACAAATCTGCGGGGATAAGTTAAGGCAAAAAGTATGGGGATCCTCATATCGGGCATGCCAAGCTGTGCTTTTACAGATCCGTCAGTAAAATGGACAAATGAATGAATTAATGACTGGGGATGAATTGTGACTTTGATCTGTTCGGGCTTAAGATCAAAGAGCCATTTTGCTTCAATGACCTCAAGACCTTTATTCATAAGGGTTGCAGAATCGATAGTCACCTTGTCGCCCATATTCCAGTTGGGATGCATAAGAGCATCCTCCGGTTTCACTTTTTTAAGTTTTTCTTCGGGCATATTCAGAAAGGGGCCCCCGGAGGCTGTCAGGGTTATCATTTCAATATTATTATGTTCTTCACCCATAAGGCATTGAAAGATAGCCGAATGTTCTGAGTCAACAGGTATAATGGAGCTTTCCGATTCTGAAACCAGTTTACTTATTATTTCACCAGCTGCAACAAGTGTCTCCTTGTTGGCAAGAGCGATTTTCTTGCCTGCTTTAATAGCATTTATTACAGGTTTAAGTCCCGAATATCCTACGATAGCCGCTAAAACCAATGTTACATCTGACCGGGAAACAACCTGATCCAATGCTTCATCCCCGGCATATACTTCAATGCCTGTACCGTGAAGCTCATCCCTGAGCCTTTTAAAATGATTACTGTTGCCTATTATGACACTATCCGGCCGGAACTTTTTTGCCTGTTGTATAAGCAGACCGACATTATCGCCAGCTGCCAGGATAGATGCCTTAAATTCATCCGGGTATCTCGAAATGACGTCAAGCGTCTGAGTTCCTATTGATCCTGTTGAACCTAATAGTGCAATTTTTTCCGGCATACGGGTTTTGATTATTATTAGAAGATAATATGTTTTTCAGGATCAAGCGGGGTTCCCTTGTACCATATCTCAAAATGGAGATGAGGTCCTGAAGTATATAACTCGCCAGAGTCGCCGACTATAGAAATTGCTTCTCCGGCACGAACCAGATCGCCGGTCTCTTTAAGCAGGCTAGCATTATGTTTATACACTGAAACGATATTGTTGGGATGCTGGATTTCTATTACAAAACCTGTCTCCATCGTCCATCCGGTAAAGATTACGGTGCCGTCGAGTACTGAAGATACTGTGGATTTTGGTTTGGTGACAATATCGGTCCCTAGGTGTCTTGTTCGCAGATCAAATCTGGCCGATATTATCCCTTTTACGGGGGGGAAAAAATGGAGTCCGGCGAGGTTTGTAAATGATTCCTGTGATGTTGGCTGCAAGGTGAGATTAAATCTTTCTTCCTTCTCTACCTGAGCCCTCAATGCTGAATCCTCGGATGAGTTTTCAAAGGTAATTGCTTCATAATCGCCTGAAGTATCCTGAATTGAAAACAGGTTAACAGGCTCATTTCCGGAAATGATAGCATTAAGATTTGCGAAATACTTATCCCTGACAGCCAGTTCCTTTTCCAGTGAGTCGAGCCGTATGGCGCTTAAAAGGATGTTACGCCGCATAATAACATCGGGATAGCCGGGAATGAATTCGCGCAGGTTGGTAAAAGCTATCAGGGAGGCTGTGGCGCCAATAATGAATAGTACCAGAAAAGTAATTATCAGAAAGGCATTATATTTAGTAAGCCTTATCCTCCAAACCTCTTCAAAGGTTGTGTCATTGATAACGGAAAATCTGTATTTATCGCGCCAGTTGCGTTTTTTCTTATCGTTCTTTGCCATCTTTTATTATTTGCCCGGCACGCAAAGATAATAATAATATCCGGCACACGATAAGTGGCTTTTATATAACCTTCACGGGTTTATCTTCGCTTTGCCACAAACCATGTTTTGTACACACTGCCATAGCAGAAAGGTTCATCGAAACCTCCGGGGCTACAATATAAAAATCTATTTCACTATGTGAGGGTTCGGAGCCATAGACTCCGGCAGTATAACGAGCTTCGGCAAGCAGAGTTTCCCTGTTCCAGAGTTGTATCACGCTTATGAAATGATCATGGTCATCGGGATGGGTATATTCTTCACCGAGCCTCACTTTCACACAGAATTTTTCGCCCCGTTTCACCTGGTCAGGACAAATCACATGAGGCATATGGCGGTCGAGGTAATCACGTTTTATCTCTTTCTCTTCCTTTTCTATTTCGGTTGCTTTGAATACCCGTGGCATATTAATTACTATATTAATGAATCATATAGACTTCCATCTGATGCACAGTTCACGGCAAAAATAGCAATTAATATTTAATTACCGGTAACCGATTACCGGCAACCGGCAAATGGTAAAATAAATAAAATCACAATTATTTTGACAATTAAGCCATATATGTTAAATTTGCACCCACTATATTGCGGGGTGGAGCAGTGGTAGCTCGTTGGGCTCATAACCCAAAGGTCGGAGGTTCGAATCCTCCCTCCGCTACAAGTCAAAAGCCTTGTCGCGAAAGCGACAGGGCTTAATTTTTTTCAGCCCGTTAAAAGCTTGCTTTTATAAGGGATGGAAAAATTAAGTCCCAAGCCACGCGTAGCGTGGCAAAGCTTTTGACTTGTCAGGCTACCAAAAGAGGATCAAGCCGATCCGCCGTTTGGTGGAGAGGTGTAATCCTCGGTGTCACATGTACTCACCCCCCATCCCCTCCCTGCTGAAGCAAAGAGGGGAGCTGATTTGTATAAAAGATAAGCTTCTCAGTAGCATGGCAAGGCTTTTGACTTGTCACCTTTTAGAAGGATTGGATTTTATTTTTAGTCAATGGAAACAGTTGCTCAGATCTTGGCTCCCCACATCCGGCACATTCGGTGTCATACCAGCTCATAGGCAGACCGCACTGGGGACAACGCCAGCGCTCTTCTTCGTATTTAACCCATTCCTGAACGCCCATCTCACGAATTTTTTCAAGGTTTGGCAGGTATTCGGCACGGTGCAGCAATCCGGTATTAATCATATTCGTAATACGATAGCAGGGTAACTCTTTACAGTCAGAGCAACGAGTCACATTCTGTTTGTTCGCTGCGCATACCTTCATAGCGCAGCTTTGGCAATGGAAGGGAATCTGGCCACTGCTGAGACAGCCGTCGCAAAGAATGCCATCCATCCAGCTCGGATCCGGAATCGTCTTCAGTGCCTTCACCGGCCCGGATGAAAGTCTCTTTTGCAGTCTCATCTTTATTTGCTCATCTTCGCTGTGTTTAGCGATATAAGCCGGGCAGGCTCCGCAATATGTTCCGCATACGGCTGCCAGATGTTCATTACCCTTGCAGTCTTCGATTCTATCCTTTTCTTCCTCTTCTGAGGCTGCCAGACAATCCAATGAAAAACATGCACAACAAACAGTTGCACCGGCTACCCCTTTAACAAACTTTCTTCGGGTTATTGCATTCTTATCGAGACGCTCCTCAATATCAGCCTGGGTATCTTTGTTAATTGCTTTGTCAGAAGTATTAGGTGCCTTAATGCTTCGAATAATATCTTTTATTGCAAGTGCAACTTTATTAACCTGATCCCGGTATTTCGTTTTATTCAGATTCGATTTATCATCATCTTCAGGTTTAAGTGGCCTGTTCACTCCCTGCTCAGCATAAATGAAATCAATTCCCCTCAAAACACTTCCCAACACTGATGCACATAAATTGATATCATCAGGGTCCAGGTCATAAATACTTACAGGTAACACCCTGCTTGCCACATTTCCATTAGGAAGTTTCACTTTCAGTCCAAATCTGTCATTAGAGACTAGCTCAATAAACGCCTTGAACTCATGCTCCCATGCGAAAGTCTTGGGATCACAATATGTTCTTGAGATTATTGGGATGAAGACCATACATTTCAACTTATCCTTCAGAGATTCATCAACATCATGTGTCTCAAGAAGCCCGTCATGAGGATTGATGTCGAAGTAGACACTGATATCCTCCTTGAAGTTGGATTCGAGTTCTCCCTTCAGGCTTTCCACAAACTCCGATACCCAGCCGTCATGCTTGTTGTCTTTCTGACAGTAAGAGATGAAGATGTCGTAATTGTATCCTTCAACGACGCTTGACATCGGAGAATTATTAGTTCATTATCAAATTTAGGTAATAATGAAACTAAATACAAAAACTCACTCTGAATAAATGATAACAGCTAGAATATCTGATAGTCTAATTATCTCGTAAATACCGTTGAGAAGGTTAGATATTTCAAACCTCTTATCTACAAAGCAGAAAGAAGAGAACCTGTAAGTTAAGTATTTACAGGTTTTCTAGTTTATTGGAAGCAAGATGGAAGCAGATGTGGTTCCTAATCAGACTTTTTACCTTCTGAATGAGTTACCCTTGTATTCGGGAGTGTTAGTCATGGTGCAGCCTGCCTCGTCTCCATCCACATCGAATACCATAAATTCAGGAAGCCCGGCAGAGTAAGGTGTCCAAATTCCTTCTTCCTTGCCGTTCGGATTGCCGTACCTGGCGAAATTAGTCCAGTAGTCGACAATTTTATTGCTCAACGCCTCGTCGCCCTCCGTGAAAGGTCGCCAACTGTATGAAAATGAATGGAACACATACCACAGATCCGATGAGTGGAAAGCTCCACTATCGTCACCCGGCAGGGGGCGTGCGAATAAATAAGCATAAGCAGGCTTGCTGCTCTTTTCTGCACGCAGGGCACAGAAATCTCCCACGGCCTTCGTCATATCATTCATATCGTTGGCAGTAAATCCAAATATATAGGGGATATCGGCAATTTCGCCAGTGCGGGCCAGATCACTGAAAGTGCCAGTTAAAAGATAACCGTCGATAACAGGACTCCACATTACACGATTTTTGGTGGCAGCCGCGTAATCAGCTGACATTTGCTTAAGTTCCTCGAACGAAAGAGCGCGCATTTCTTCCAATGTAGTCTTCTCAAAATAGTCCATCATCTTCTTGTTAGCCAGTTGGGCAGTATCGAGCGGGATACCTGGTCTCAAGTCGCTCAGTCCGCCGCCGCTCATGCTTATTGCATGGCTGATCAGGTTCCCGGACAGTGGGGAAGCACATAATGACTGGACGCTGCCGGCGCCGGCGCTCTGACCGAAGATGGTTATGTTGTTGGGGTCACCGCCGAACTGTTCGATATTATTACGAATCCAGTTAAGCGCTGCAACCTGGTCAAACAGGCCATAATTACCTGAGACACCGTGGGGGCTTTCAGCCGATAAAAGCGGGTGTGAGAAGAATCCCATAGAGCCGAGACGGTAAGTTACCTGAACCAAAATTACACCGCGTGAGGACCAATCCTCACCGCCGTCCATTTCCGGTTCATAGGCAAAGCCTTCACGATAGCCGCCGCCATGTATCCACATGGCAACGGGGATTTTCTTGCCCGTTTTGCCTGCTGCGGGAGTCCAGATATTCAGGTAGAGGCAGTCCTCGGTGAACGGAACACTGCCGCTGGCGCGCCATTCCCTGCCGTAAAAACTCTCGGGATCCCATGTTGTTTGCGAGGCAGCATCGCCGTAAGTGTCTGCCACCTTTATGCCTTCCCAGGGCACTACGGGCTGCGGTTCTTTCCAACGCAGGTCGCCTACGGGAGGGGCTGCAAAAGGAATACCCTTATATGCAATAATCCCCTCCGTCGGGGTCTGCACACCAATTATCTGGCCGCCTTCAATTTTCAATATAGGATTCGAATCACTGCATGAGGCCAATGCCAATGATACGAATATCAAAGCAAATAAAGATAAGTTTTTCATAATAGCATCAGGTTTTTTGATTGGTTAGAAATTGTATTAGTTATAAAATCGGGAGTGCCGTTTAATGTTATTCAAATATAATGAAAAAATGGATAATTTCAAACACTGTATCTCTATTTAAATGCTAATTACCAAAACAGCAGACAGCTTTGCCCGACGGCCGGCTAAAAACATTCAGATTTAGGGACGCAGCATGATGCCACTGATATTATGTTCATTAGTCGTAAGGTGAAATAAAATTATCTTTGGTTTTCTTTAAATAATAATATATTTTTATCTACTTAATATTTTTTATTTTGATGAAAACGTCACTCTTTTATTTCATAGTAAATATTATAGTTTCATTCAATAATTCTGCTCAAAAACAAATTGAATATTTATCTAATAACTTAATCTAAACCAATCATGCACAAATTTAAATTTAAAACATTAATTCTGCTGGTAATAGTAACTTTGATTGCTGGTACTTCATGCAAGCAGGCATCAGACAATGCAGGCAAATCGGAGACTTTTTCTGTCCGGATAACAGACAAACCGGTGACATTCTGTAATCCTCTCAACCTGAGCGTAGGTTCTGAAAGAGCACGCAGGGCCGGAGAACCAGTAGTAGTCCTTTACAAGGATGATTATTATCTTTTTATTACAGGTGGAAGAGGATACTGGCATTCCGGTAATATGAGAGACTGGACCTATATTAATGTTCCTGATTTTCCAAGAGGCTGTCCATCGGTTGCAACTAATGGTGAGACTTTATATGCATGTTCAATGAACGCAAGGGATGTGTTCGCAAGCACTGATCCTAAGCAGGGAGTATGGACAAAGGTTGGTACTTTGGATAGTGATAGATACGGCGATGCGGATATGTTTATTGATGATGACGGACGGTTCTATATGTACTGGGGGTGGTCACAGGTTTTACCATTTCAGGTCGTTGAACTGGATCCGGATAACGGCTTCAAGGAAAAAGGAGAACCTGTAGTCTGTTTCTTTGGCGACTATGCAAATCATGGATTTGAGCGAAGAAGAAAAGAAGATGTGATATTTCCCTTCTTCACACACAGACCATACTTCCCTGAAGAATCGCCATGGATAGAGGGGCCCTGGATGGTAAAGCACAATGGGAAATACTATCTGCAATATGCTGCAATTGGTCTCGAATTTTCGTCCTATTCACATGGGGTCTATGTTGCTGATAACCCTCTCGGTCCATTTGAATATTCCCAGCATAATCCTCTTACATTTAAAACGACAGGATATATTCTTGGTGCAGGTCATGGCAGCACTTTCCACGACAAAAACGGGCAATTATGGACTATTTGTATGATCCCGGCATTCTATGGTGGAAGAGGAGGCGGTGAGATCGTTTTATTCCCTACTGCGGTTGATGCTGAAGGTGTAATGCACTCCAATACTGCTTTTGGCGATTATCCGCAATATTATCCTGGTATCAAAGAAAATGCGGTTGATAATAACTTTACAGGGTGGATGCTTTTATCCCATAAAAAATACGTAGAGGTATCCTCAACCCTCGAAGTATTTGCACCTGGTAATGCCGTTGATGAAAATTTCATGACACACTGGAGTGCCGCAACAGGTGATCCCAGTGAGTTTATGACAATTGATCTTGGCAAGGAATGTGAAATTTATGCCCTGCAGGTCAACTTTGACCAGCATGATGCAAAGATAGCATTTGGCAGAGGCCCGGGGATGGGCATGGGTATGGGCATGAACAGGAACGTGAGCATGAGTAATCCCCGTTATCAGTCCTTTACATTACAGGTTTCAGGCGACAATGAGAACTGGTTGATGCTGATTGATAAAAGTAATAATACCATCGATAACAGGCATGATTACACAGAACTTCAGGAACCTGTAAAAGCCAGGTTTGTAAAATTAACAAATGTTTTCACCCCTGATAGCGGGAAATTTGCAGTTCAGGAATTGCGTGTTTTCGGAAATCCTAAAGTTGCGAAATTCACAGAGGTTAAAGATGTTATGATTGTCCGAGACCCGGAGGATCGCCGTGACGCGACCCTTACCTGGCAACCTGTAAAAGGAGTCGACGGTTATGTTGTTCGTTACGGTATTGAACCCGATAAGCTTTACAACAGCTATATGGTTTATGATGATTATACAATAACCATCCACAGTCTCAACAGGGATCCTGAATATTATTTTAAAGTCGAGGCCTTTGACAGCGGAACGGATTACTACAGGGAAAGAACGGAACAGACGATGGGCAGGGGTGCCGAAATCGAACTTATGAAGGATAGAGAAATGATTGAACGAAAAATGATTAAGGAAGGTCAGAATGAGTATGTTTTTGAAAATATTGTACCTGGTCAATATACATTCAGACATACCTTCGGTCCCGTATTGTGGAGAGGAGAGTTGACTAAAGCCGAATTGACAGGTTCAGGTGATCAGGCCACAGTAACAGATACTCTTTCCAAACTTGGTGTTGGAACAAAAGTGACCGGACAGATGGAAATGAAAGTTATCCCGGGAAAGGAAAGTGGGAAATTTGTCGTGATATTGAGGTATGATAAACAATAGCCTCAGCTATTGTTTATCAGTCATTTATTTTCGTTCCGGTAAAGATAAGGTTACCCGGTTTCAGTTGTTGCATGCCCGGAGGACCCAGACGGCGCCGTGAGGGCGCCATGATCTCCACCTTCAGTTGTTCACCCTCGAATGTAAACCGGAAAGTCTCATCAGATCCTGGATTGAACATCGAGAGATAGTAGGCCGAAAGCTGATTATCGCCTGTCCAGGAGCAAATACCTGCCGTGTGGACCGGGGTGACTCCCATAGTGTTGGGATAAACCATGCGGGCAATGGAGAGCGATCTGTCGGTCATACCAATCATCCAGTTGTCCAATCCAAAGGGAATGTTGTGGATGGCACCGGGCGATACAAAAGTAAGATAGCAGTTACCTGAAGCATCGAAACGGAACAGGACTGAACGGATGCCTGTTGCATTCTCATCCATCCGGTATCGACGGGTGCTCATCGTCACCTTCGATGTGCTGGTTCCCTCGAAGGGGAGCCTTATCTTGTATCCGGCAATAGCAGCTGTCAGGTCAAATGAGCTGTTAGCCTTCAGTTTCTTGTCGCTCATAGAGGGGAGCATATCGTATATCAGACTATTGAAACCGGCCTCATCACCGATGCTGCTGTGGCAAACCAGAATAAAATCGTAATCCGGGATCACCATGATCAGTTGGTTCTGTCCTCCAATGGCCCGGTATGAGTTTTGACGTCCCATCCAGATCTGATAGCCATAGCCCTGAGAGCCATCGTCCGCAGCATTCTCTTCAGGAGTCCGTTCAGGATGCTGGTAGATATGCGGAGTTGTAGCTGCATCGATCCATGCAGGATCCAATAGTTGCTGTCCTTCCCATTTTCCTTTGTTAAGAAGGAACAGGCCCATTTTTGCCAAATCCGAAGTCTTCATGTGGGTACCGCCGTTACCCATGTTATATCCGTCATTGTCCATTTCCCAAACAACATCCTCAATGCCCAGCGGATCGAGCAGACGCGGTTTCAGATACTCATGAAGGGATACTCCGCTCACCTTTGTTATAATATGGGACATCATGTGAGATGCCGTAATGTTGTAAGCAAAAGAGGTACCCGGCTCATGGGCAAAATGTGCTGCCAGGAACGAACGCACCTGGCTCTTGCCTGAACCGGCATATGACATCGAGGCGTGGCCTACCGACATGGTCAGCAGATGTTTGACTGAGAGCCCGGCCAGCTGAGGTGAAATCGTATCGGGAAGCAGATCGGGGAAAAAGGAGATTACCTTATCCTCGATGTTAAGAAGCCCCTCCTGTACTGCAAAGCCGATGGCAGTAGAAGTAAATGTCTTAGTTGCCGAATACATGGCATGTTGGTACTGAGGAGCATATGGAGCCCACCAGTGTTCAGCAATCACCTTTCCATGGCGGATCATCATCAGCCCGTGGACATCATACCCTTTTTCATCAATCATCTGAAAAAACCTGGCGATGGTCTCAGAAGGCACGCCCTGTTCCTCGGGAGTACTTCTTGGCAATCCATCCTCATACGCATAGGGATACTGAACGGCCCGAGAACATCCGATTACAAACACACACACCGGTAGGAGTATAAAGAGATTCCGAAAATGCAATAATCTTAATTTCATGCTTTCATGTTTTATGTTGTTAATATCAGAATCCAGGGATATTATCATTTAAATCACATTGAATTAATGTTTCATTATCTTCAGTGCCCAGTCTGTAACAGAAGAATCCTTTGAGTCGGGGAAAGAAGGAATTGTCAGTGATCCATATTCATCTGTCCTTACGGTAATTGGTTTGTGCCACTCCCCAGTCTGAGGATCAAACCATATCAGGGAATATGGTATGTCAGGTATGAATCCTGTCAGAGCAGGTTTGACCGAACCGTTTTCAAAGTACAATAATGCAAAATCTTTCTCACTGTTCCTCATCATATATGACCACCCGTCAAGGCCGTCGTCAAAACTGCCGGCAGCTTTCCTGGGCAAAAGATCCTCCTGAAGCGGCTCAAGAGCCTGATACCTTTCACCTTCGGATAGAATAAATTCACCTAAATGTCTCATATAGTCAGCCGATTCATATTTCATGGCATCCCATATATGTGGCCGCAAACCTGCCGGTTCACCGGTAGTCGTTATATCATAGGCTGCCGTTCCATGAACATGTCCGGACAGTCCGCCTGAAAGTACAGATACATACATCATTGCTCTTGTGAAGTAGTTGTCGCGGACAGAATTAACAGCCGGACGCTCTCCATGTGGTTTGTTAATGGAATGGTCCCATCCGGTATAATAAGGTTCAAAATTAATAGCAGGGTAAGCCGGTGTCAGCTTAAACAAAGTATCAAGCATGGCTGAAACACGATGATCACGAGGATTATTACCCACGCTGTGCATTGTAAGCCACGGACAATCCTGTCCATGACCGAATTGCGTGTAGGTTGAGTTGTTTATGAGTGTAGTATGTGGTTGTCCAAAAGGCATCGGCCCGAACTTCTTTAAGTGATATGTCAGGGCTTCATTGAATTCATCAGCTGTTAGACTGTATTCTTTTGGAATCCAGTCGAGATGAATGCCGCTGAAAAGAATATTATAAGCCCCATATCTTGAAATAAGATATTGAATATATCTCGAGTATGATTCATTAAAATCAAAGTATGCTTTCCAGGCAGGACAATTATCCCGTCTTACACTCTCAAGTAAGGGTACAAATCCCTGTTCGGAGAGATATTTCATCTTTCTGTCAAGACTTTGGAAATATCCCGGGATTATTCTGTCAAAATCTGCCACTCCCTTATGTAGTCGAGACATCTCGAAAGGTTTGTTCCCGCTTTCATCCCGCATATCCTTGGAAGTCAACTGCCCGCCTTTAACGAAATAACCGAATTTTTCCCAGGCATTCCTTAAGAATATTCCGTTTGAGTCGGCATAGGTATTTGCATTTTCGTCTGCTTCCCAGTTAGGGAAACAGGCAATCATACTTACAGAATTAAATCCCTGCTTTTTCCTGTATGTCACAGCATCTTCAAAGCCAATTCCGGGACCTGGTTCGTAGTTATCCGGTGAGACTGCATTTCTGAAAGGCAATCGCCATGTCGTGCCTGCAAGCCAGGTGTCGCCGATCAGAAAAAACGGAGTCCCATCAGCATACTGAAGGGAATGGCCATTTTTTGACGGCCTTATAAAACCGTGACGATTAGGATTCTGTGCTATCTCATTTTTCGACCATCCGATAGCTTCAAACTCACCATGTTTATTGTTCAGGCCATTATCATCAGGCTGATTCGAAGAACTTTGCCAGTGCCACTTGCCAGGTTTTGCGGCAATTATTCTTACCTTAAAAATATTGCCTCCATCCCAGAAGCCATAAATACGCTTCGAAAAATCGGGACCTTCCAACTCCACCCAGCAGGTAATATCGGTGTAATAGTTACTGTATCCCTTTTCTGCCAGAAGTGTTATCTCATACATCTCCCAGGTATGCAGTTTTTCATCATTACCGGTATTTCTGATGCAGGATATGCCGGTAATTGAAAAAACACACAAAACTGATATAAGAAGCCTGTTGTAAAGTTTATTATTCATAATATAAGTTTTTATCTGTTCATATACTCTTCTGCAGGTTTTGATGTCTCATGATAAAGTTAAGCATTCTCAGGAGACTTTTCTAATTAATCATAATACGCAGTCATTCTCAAAAAAATCCCCGCATTTTAAGTGCAGGGATTTTTTTAACAATAAATATCACTCTTATTTAAACAGTCTGGGAGCAAAATCATTTAGGGCTCTGCGCCATGTGAGCCATTCGTGGGCAGTACCCTGGGATTCGTGGAAAACAATGTGCCTGATGCCATGAGCCTTGAGGGCTTCAACCGTTTCCTTGGGACTGCGTTCTTCGGTACCAGTGCTGATGAACAGCAGGTTCATCTGTTTGTCGAAAGCAGCAGCGTCTTTGAAGACACCGTTGAAAGCGGTTTCAACCGAAGGGGTTTCACCGCCCATTGGGCCCATTCTGCCCATGAAGAATCCGCTGAACGTACCTATCCAGGCAAATTTATCCATATTATTAAAAACAGTAGTAGTGGTCTGCATGCCACCTCTTGACAATCCGGCCATGGCTCGGTTCTGCCTGTCGGCCTTGGTACGGAAGGTCTTGTCGATGAAAGGTATCAGGTCCTTAACGTAGACCTGGGTTACATCGCTCATGGGAGCCATGCGTACATCGGAGTTGGCCTTGAAATCGCCGCAGTCCATCACTACGATCATGGGAACAGCTTTACCGGATACTATCAATCCATCCATGATGTTACCCATGTGTCCCTGGTTGGACCAGCCGTTTTCATCCTCACCCCAACCGTGAAGCAGGTACAGTACAGGATATTTCTTACTGGGATTCTGCTCGTATTCAGCAGGAATATAAATATTGCAATGACGTTCCATACCATTAATTTCCGACCAATAGTAAATGGAACGAATTTGTCCATGAGGAATGTTTTTATTAAACCTGTAATAATCCCCTTCAGGCCCTTCGGGAATTTCTATTCCTGATGATTCCCAGTTACTGCCGAAAAAGGCTTCTGTATTCCGATCCATAACAGGGACTCCGTCAATTGCGATGGCATAGTAATGAAAGCCAACTACCAGCGGATCAGTGGTAATCCACCAAACGCCACTTGTATCTTTTTTCATGTCGTGATTTCCACCCAACTGCAGTTGAACAGATTTTGCATCAGGAGCTACAACTCTGAATATGGCCTGACGCGTCTGCATATTAACAGCCGGATATTGTGATATAAAAATATTGGTTGATGCAGGTTTATATCCTTCCGGCGGTGGTTCTACCTGCGGAGCACGCATTCCTGGCTGGGCTGATGCTAAACCACAAATCAAAATTGCGATTACAATAAAAATAACTTTTTTCATAATTTGAAATTTAATAGGTTTAACGGAAAATTTATAAAATCTTTGTTGATTACGGGTTATATTTCTGTCCAAGTACCAGTTTATCACCTGAATCATCTATCTCATATAGTTGCGGTTTACGGGGTCCGTTCCCTTCGGAATGGTGGATAATAAATAAACGTTTGCCTTCAAAGGTTGTGAACAACATTCCATGACCTGAATTATCGCCTTTGAAAGCCTCTTGTTCCTGTATCCATGGACCTCTGATGCTTCCGGATGTGGAATAAGCTATACCTTGTGCATAACGGTGAGCTCCCCAGCTTGACCATAACATACCCAGTTTACCGGTTTGTGTCTTGAAAAGTTGGGGTCCGTCGGTAACCCATCCCGGCATCTTCAAACCAAAGGTGGCTTCACCGATGCTATTCATCTCTTTGGACCATGCAGCCTCACTGGCACGGAATATGGTTGTTGGTTCAGCAGTTCGATGAGTCAGATCCTTTGAAAGGGGCATGTAAGCCATAGTCCCATCGATTAATTGGGTCCACTCATGAACGAATACCATATAGGTAGTGTCGTTCTCTTCATAGAGTGTACCATCAATGATATCCCAGTTTTCCGGACCAAGGCAAAAATCATGGTCTGCTACCAAAGGTTTGTAAGGACCTTCGGGAGAATCGGCCACTAAAAGCTGTGTCTGGTTAGTTGGCACATTGTAACGGCGCGGAATATTTTCAATCAAGTTACTGTGGTCGCTCCAGGTTCCGGCATAGTAGTATTTATTCCCAATATAGTGAATCTCGGCAGCTGCAACGAAGAGTCCATCCATCCATGTCCCTGAGAGGTCTATGATTGGATAGGGGCCTGTCCACATCTTCAGGTTTGTACTTTTGTATAGACGGCCACCGGTGCCAGTCAGATAATAGTTATGGGACTTTTCGTCGGGATAGATATAGGGATCGCTCATAGAAAGCTCATCCAGAGAAACCGTCCGGATTTCTGGTTCAGGACGAGGTTGCCGAATTGCCGGCCTCTGTCCACCAGCGCCGACAGCAGGGCGGGGTCCGCCGAAATTATTCTGTCCAGGATTGGCAAGAGGGGCCTGTTCTCCCGGAACAATTTGTTTTTTAACTTCAGTTTGGCTTTGGTTTTGGGCTGTTAGAGTCTGCATTGAATTGCAAGCCACCAGCATCACAATAAACAAGATAACGAACAAAACATAAACATTTTTTTTCATAATTCATCATTTTTATTTTTATAATAAATAATAGAATCAATATCCCGGCATTTGAAATTAATCAATAATTCCTGTTTCTTTGAAATTCACCTGTTTCCTAATTTTTAATATCAAAGTAAGGTAACCTTTTATTTTGTTGATGTTTTTTGGGATAATCCGTATACAACACAATTATTCCAGAATCGCAAAGAACAAAGCGGTTGTAATTTAACACCCCGATATTACGTAAAAGAAAAACACTTTTAACAGACTAATTTAACGTTTTATTGTCAAAAACTTTAAATTCTCATTCAAATTTACACTGATCCAAAAAATATTATCATCCATCTCCCGGTTCATCAATATAACTTGTTAATCAAGTTTATTCTATTTCTCAATAAGTTAATTCCAAATCGGCATATAAATAATAAGAACTACTATTTTTAGCATATATAATTTTAAAACAAGTACTTAACTCTTGATTTTGATGATCATTTTAACTCGGCCACCTATGATCAATATAGTTAGCCCTTCCACTTAATCAAAGAAGAAAACATTAAAAAAAGAAGAAGGAAGTATATCATTCACAGACTGGAACTAATATATGAAACATTTTAAATATCTTTACTTAACAACACCTTGAGGTTTTTTAACAAGCCCGGTGTAATTTGGTTTGAATACATATAACAAAGAGTTCGATTATTGATATGATAATCATATTACTATTTTTTTAAAAGCATGACTAAAATAAAAAAAACTATTCAACCGGCATCATTCAAAATAAATGCCGGGGGCACTGCAACAGCTTATGGAGGTTCAGCATTGCCAGATGTTGTCCGGCAGCGAAGAGCGAAGCTGGAGGCATCGGTAAGGCCTGGAGATATTCCGTCATCGGCGGAAGGCGACCTGGCAATTAAAGATGTCAGGGGCTGGATGCTAAGGGAACCAATATCAAAGAGGGCATATACTGTGATAAAAATCCAGACTGCTTCCGGATTAACTGGTTTTGGAGAGTGTGCACCTTTGTGGCCGGCCGAATATGCAGAGGCAAAGACTATAATACTTGGGAAACCGGTTACATCATTTGATGTTACAGCATCATTATTAGCCAAATGTCCTACAGCGCGTGCAGCATTGAATATAGCAATGCTCGATGTTGTGGGCAAGTTGTGCAAAGCGCCCATATTCCAGGTCCTTGGAGGTCCCACACGTCACAGGGCCCGGGTGCTTGCTCCTATTATGGGTGATACAGATACAGCTTTGATAAGTGCAATGAACAGGGCAAAAAGTGCCGGATATATGGCATTTAAAGTTCCCATAACGCCTGTTGTTTACAGAAACCAGGGACAGGCTTATGTCCAGTCTATTGTAAAAAGAATTGAAGCTCTTCGTGCTGCAGGAGGTCAGGATGTTGATTTTGTTCTTGACGGGTCCAACCTTCTCACACCAGGTGATGCACAGATGATAAGTGCAGCTATAGAAAAATATCACCTATTATGGTTCGATGAGCCGTGTCTTCCTGCCGGACTGGGTGCTTTCAAAAAGATTTCGGGAGGAAGTGTAACCTGTGTCGGTGCAGGTAAAAAAATAACAGAAGGAAGCGAGGTACAGGATCTGTTTAGAGAAGATGCCGTGGATATCATTCGTCCCGACATTGGTTTAAACGGTATTTCGCAGATAAAAAAAATGTCAACAATAGCTGAAGTCAATTACGCTACCGTTGGCCCTAACCATAATGGCGGACCAATAGGAACAGCAGCATCATTGCATCTGGCAGCATCAATTCCAAACTTCTTTATCCAGGAGATATCCTTCCCGGAGGCACAAGAAGATCAGGCCATGAGGCTGGCATTGACCACTGTGCCTGTTGAAGTGATCAAGGAAGGTTTTGCAGTTTTGCCTGTTGGTCCCGGACTGGGGATAAATGTAAATGAGCAAAGTCTTGAAAAATATAAGGAGGTAACATTATGAAAAGAAGAGATTTCTTATATGGGATTGGCGCTACCGGAGCCCTCCTTGCCGGTAATAACTTCCCGGAATCTGACAGCGATTGCGGGTGCGATGCATCACCTTTACAGCAACAGCAGCAGGTATTGTCTGCCCCAAAAACACCATGGCAGCGCGGACAGTTTGATCATGTTCTGTCAAAGGTGAGGATCACTAACCTGAAAGTTTTTGGTGTTTCGATTACTCCTGTATCAGACAGGCCTTATGTATTTGTTAAGCTTGAAACTAATGCCGGTGTAACAGGCTGGGGAGAAGCCACACTTGAAGGAAAGGCAGGTGCTGCTATGGCATGTGTCAATGATATGAAAGATTTTGTTATTGGCAGCGATCCGATGCAGGTAGAACATCACTGGCAGTCTATGTATGTACATGCATTCTACCGTGCCGGTCCTGTAATTGGTTCAGCTATTTCAGGTATTGACCAGGCATTATGGGATATCAGGGGTAAGATACTTGGCTTACCAGTTTATAAACTACTTGGAGGACCGGTTGATCCAAGAGGAGTACGAGGATACTACCATGCAAGGGGAGGTACCAGGGAGGAACTTATTAAATTAAGAGAAACAGCAGAGAGAGATGGAGTCACTGCATTCAAAACAGGATTGCCTGCTCCTGCTTATGAATGGATAGATACACATGCTAAGATAGACAGGGCTATTAAACAACTTCAAATGATACGTGAAGCATTAGGTCCGGATATCGATATAGCATGTGATTTTCATGCCAAAACAAGCCCCAGCGTTGCGTCGATTATTGTCAAAGAGATAGAACCTCTGAATCTCTTGTTTGTAGAGGAATTAACTCCACCTGAAAATAATAAAGCACTGGCCAGGATTGCAAAACGCTCAACGACACCGATTGCCACAGGAGAAAGACTTGTAGCATCATACGGATTCAGGGAGCTCATAGAACAGGGTATTGTAGATATCCTTCAACCAGATGCCAGCCATTGCGGTGGTATAACTGCCCTCTGGAAGATAGGTGCAATGGCAGCTGCTTCAGGCCTTTCGATGGCGCCTCACAACTGTGAAGGTCCGATAGGAGGCCTGGCAGCAATCAATACTGATGCATGTATGCCCAATTTCCTGGTACAGGAGGTCTGCAGTGGAGTTGAACCCGGATTAAATGAAAAAGTTTGGGAAGAATGGTTAGGATTTCCTGCTCAGCGTATGGTAAACGGAAGATTCCCGCTTTCGGAAAAACCGGGTCTTGGCTTCGACCTTAGCGAGGATGCATTTAAGAAATATCCTTTTGGAGGAACAGTACCTATGGGAAGGGTCTTTGCATCGGATGGCTCCGTTTGCGAGTGGTAATTAAGGTTGTATTCTATATATAAATGTTTAAATTAAAGATATTATAATAAGCAGACACCATGTTATTAAACATATAAAACAGGTGTCTGCTTTGTTTTAAAATCCTTTTGTCAGGGTAAGGACTCCGGCCGAAAACGGCGCTACGGTCAAAGTGACGGTATTATTGACAGGAGTGATTTCCTTCTTTTCAACAGAAATAGCATTGGGCGATTCCATAGAATTAGCCGTGCTGAGCGAATCCGGAGCGATAAATTTGTATCCGGCGCCTGTCAGCAACTTCCAATCTCCCTCGATTGTCAGGTCGTAAATATTCTCCGTGGGATTTACTATTTTCACTATGACATTTGCTCCGTTTTCCGAAAGAGTAGTGCTGATACTAATATTCCCTGTTCCCCCGGTAAAGGCAAGACGATATTTCGAAAAATTGTCGTGCCACAGTTTGGTCACGAGGTAATTTGGCGCCACAAAAACTCCTTTATAATCAAAATTTATGAAAGCGTTGTTCCATTCCGGAGCGTCGGTTCGGCGGATAAAGAGCGCCGCAGCCCCCATTTCAACGACCTGACGTTGTTCACATATATTCAAAAATCCTCCGGCAAAAAGACCGGTACGCCAGTCGATACTCTGCAGGTTCCATTCTGAGATATAAAGCTTTATATTCGGATTGGGGCAACTGGCAATCATTCCGGCATACTGATCATACTGAGCAGCCAATCTTGCCGGACCGGTTGCATATCCGTTTTCACCCTCATAATGATGAAGACTCATATAATCAAAATAACTGCCCGAACGATCAAGGAAGTCTTTATCGGTAGTATTCCCAAATCCGCCACAAACAATAATTTTTATATTCGGATCGACTTTACGCATCGCTGTAGAAAATTCTCTTATCGCAGCTTCGTATTTTTCAATTCCGTACTCCCACATCTCGTTGTCTATCTCCCAATACTTTACGTTATACGGTTCCGGGTGTCCGTTAGCTGCCCTTATACTTCCCCATTTTCCAGTGGCCGGTTCGTTACAATAGGCGACCCAGTCGCAGGCTTCCTGTAATATCACAGCATGTTCCGATTCAGGCCTGTCAAACCCGATACGTACGACAATAACCGGTTCAGAATCAATCTGGCGGCAGAGTTGAATAAATTCATCTGTGCCGAAACTATTCTGATCGTAGTTCATCCACATATAATGAGGCCAGCGGATACGCTCTTCCTGAGGACCAACACCCCACTTCCAGCTGTATTGTGCGGCATAGCCACCTCCCGGCCAGCGGAGGTTAGTCGGCGCAAGTTCCCGAACAGCTTTGTAGATGTCAGGTCTGAAACCTCCAAGGTTGATTGCGGAACGCGACATCATACTGACCTGGTCAACCTGAAGGCTGCCTCCTTTTATGCCTATCGCGAGGTCGGCATCACCTTCGAATTGTCCTCCTTCAAGGGAAAATTCATATTTCTTCCAATCCGCACCAGGTTTACCAACAACCTGTGAAGCAATATTTTTGCCCCCGGAAGAAAAAGCGATAGTCAGTTCTGCATTCCCATCGCCCTTTGCCCATATCGTACCTATATATATTTCACCTTTCTTAATTGAGAATGGTCCCTGTGAAATGCCTGAAGTTTCTGTTCCAGCCGTTATCTTCTGCGAGTATTCCATATTTACTGCATTACCTTTCACCATCTCAAATTCACCACTGCTAAAAGATTTCCACTGCGGAGCCACGGGCGGATTCTTAACTACCTCCGGCATGCCTTCCAGAAAAACCTTCTTTCCGTCTGCTGAAGTAATTTTGATGTTCTTAAACTGTGCTTCAGTATAATTTACGCCGAAAGCTATTTCGTTCTTTGTTTCCGTGTTTTCAAGATCACTGAATTTCAGTACTTGTTTGCCATCCCAGAATACTTTGACATTTTTACCATTACATTCGATACGCAGATTATGCCATGCTTCTGCAACATCAATCTGGCCGGGTTTCACTTCAACGCTCGTGACAGGTTTCCAGACAGTCATTGTCATGGGTTTGCCGTCTCGTCCCTGACGTTCGGTCACAGTATCCCGTTCTATAGCAAATGTGGCTACCTTGGGCAGCTGCTGCTGACTAAATGGATTTGCAGATTCATACTGCGGATCGTGCAGGCGGAAACGATAACTTTTACCATCGGACATACTCTTAAATTCCACTCTCATATCTGCATAACCACCACTCCACATATGTCTGGCAAATTTATATGCTCGCCATTTTATATCGGTGCTTATAATATAAATGTCACCATTGGCAGTTACCATGGGAATAGGCTGCTCAAAGAGGGTCGGGGAATGTAGTATGTTGTTGCCATCATCATACCATCCGTCAAAAAATCCAGCCCGAGGGGAGATACCAGGATACTGTTCCGGCTCAAATGACCGCTCTGCGATCATTTCACCCCATAATCCACCGTCGGCTGAGAAATAAATGTGTTCAAAAAGCTGGCCGTAAATTTTGGGATCAATGATTCCAACAGGCGTACCGGATTTAATGTTGATGTCTACTTTCTGGGCTTGCTGCCCGGAAATCAAATAACAAAACATCAAAGCTGCAGTAAATAACAGATACTTTTTCATATTATAACCGATTTAAAAAGTTTACTTACAATTTATCCCCACCATTTCTCTCCTTCCACCAGATATTTCATCGCAACATCTTTATTCAGATCGAGTCCGAGACCTGGCTTGTCGGAGAGTTGAATATACCCGTCCTGTATTATCTCTCTGTCATATTCTATCAGGGTTTCCCACCCGCTATGACCATCGCGGGAATCTGGCTTATAATCATAGCTTTCATGTCCGATAAAATCAAGCATAGTGGCAGCACAATTAGCTGAAGCAATAGTAGCTATTGGTCCCATAACATTATGTGTAGCTACAGGCATATAATATGCATTTGCCAGGGTTGCAATCTTTTTCGCTTCCAGTAAACCACCCGTCATAGAAATATCTATCTCAACCATATGAACTGCCTGGTTAGTTATAAATGGAAGAAAATCGTACAGAGTATAAAGGTTTTCACCACAGAGAATGGGAACCGGAGAGGCTGCGGTAAGTTTAGCCCAGGTGTCTACATAATTTATCGGCATGGGATCTTCGATCCACCATGGCCTTATCGGTTCCAAAGCTTTAGCGAAACTCAGGGCATCAAAAAATCCGAATTCCCAGTGGCAATGCACAATTATTTCAAATTCGTTGCCTGCCGCTTCTCTTAAATTAGAATATGCGTGAATATTCGTTTCCAATTCACTGGAAGTAAGTCGACGATTTAGTGCTTCACCTCCGGGACGTCTTGATATCCTGAAAGGTTTTGCTGCTGTCCATTTCTGAACCGATTGCTTAAGGTAATCGACCCATTCCTTACAGGAAGCAGGATCAAGCATATTTCTGGGCTGGCTGGTCAGATAGGCCCTTACACGGTCAGTGAAACAGCCTCCTCCGAGTATTTTACGCAGTGGCATACCAAGCAGCTTTCCTACCAGATCCCACAGGGCAACTTCACATCCGGTAACGGCATGCATACCAATCCCTCCATTACCCCCGAGATATGATACACGGAATTTCATTTGTTCAGTGAGGCGTGCTATGTCGAACGGATCCTGCTTGACAAGAATCTGTTTGAATGCATTCAGAACCACATCCTTAGATCCCAACCCGGTAACATCGTGATGACATTCACCAATACCGTATACACCGGCATCCGTTTCAATTTTTACCAGAGGTAAAACATGACCCCTGCCTATTTGTACACGCATACATTTTACGTCGGTTATCCTGACTTTACCTGACTCGGTTTGAGCAAGACGACCAAAGTTCGGAACCACAGTGGCAGCCGGGACAGTTGCTGCCATCGTTTTTAAAAATTTATTTCTGTTCATGGTTGCTTCTGGTATTAATGTTATGATTATTTTTTTACTGAAAATCTGTAGATGGTTCTTGATTTGGATTGTTCACCCGGATTTAAGATTGTCGTTGGAAAATCCGGATGATTGGGACTATCAGGGAAATGTTGCGTTTCAAGAGCAAAACCTGATCTTGTATTTGCTGATTTATTGCCGGAAAAAAACTGCAGGCCCGGCTGATCGGTCAAAACTTCCATTATTCGGCCGCTTTCAGGATCATACACGGTAACATCAACCTTTCCCTTGTTGTCAAGAATATAATTATGATCATATCCGCTGATTACCGCATTGTCATAAGTATCCCCGATTCTTTCACCAATTGGACGCGGAACAGTAAAATCAAATGGTGTTCCTTTCACCGGACGGAGTTCCCCTGTCGGAATCTTATATTCATCAAATGGAGTAAAGGCTAAAGCTTTTATCGTGAGAATATGGTCAAATATATAACCTTTACCTGCTCCGTGAAGGTTGAAATAAGCATGATTTGTAACATTTATTACAGTCCTTTTATCAGCGGATGCAGCATAATCAATTATTATTTCATTTTTATCTGTCCACGTATAGGTTACTTCGATCTTAACTGTAGCGGGGAAACCCTCTTCCATATCTGGACTTAAGTATGTGAATATAACTGCCGGCTGTTTTTTATTTTCAGGTATCTCTGCATTCCATACTTTGGAGAACCATCCGTTGCGGCCTCCGTGCAGAGTGTTTGGCCTATTGTTTACCGGCAGATTATATTCGACGCCGTCGAGAATAAACTTCCCATTTGCTATTCTGTTTGCATACCTTCCAACAATCGCGCCTCCATAAGGATCACCTTTTGTAATGGATTCAAACGTCTCTGATCCCAGGGTAATATTATCCCTGACACCATTTTTATCGGGAACTTCAATCCTTAAGATCTTTGCTCCATAGTTTGTCAGCTTCAGAACATTTCCTGCTTTATTTATCAGTGTAAAAAGATATACTTCACTGCCATTGTGATTCCCCAGTACCTTTTTACTTACCCGCACACCCGCCTTTTCTTTTTGATTATCGGAAATTGGCAGGAAAGGGATAATAAATAACAATAGAATATTAAAGCTCTTCATAAAGTCCAGTAGTTTTTAAATGAATAATGGTTACCAAATTTAACAGAATAATCAGGATTGATTCCCATATCGATTCAGAAAATGATCTTCCAGGTAAAAAGTTTTTTTTAACTTCAACCCGGACAACCATTGAAATTAAAATTAATAAATAAGCTTAAAATGAAGAGGATAATTTATTCAGGTCTGCTTGTATTCATGATGTGCAGCTGGTGTATTGCAGCAGGAGTTACACCGGATGAGGATTGTACAAAAGATATTAAGGATAAAAGAGGAACCATGAAACCCTCGGAAAAAGGCGCATGGGAAACAGGCAAATATCGTAATGTGTTCCTTGATGCAGGATATAAAAAAGCCGATATTGATGCAAAGCTTGCAAAAGCATATTATGATGTTTTTGAAGGATCAGACAGAGTTTATTTTGAAGTAGGCGATTCGATGGCATATGTCTCCGATCTGAAGAATCACGATGCCCGTACTGAAGGCTTATCATATGGAATGATGGTGGCGGTTCAGCTGAATAAAAAAGATGTCTTTGACCGCCTGTGGCGATGGACCAAAAAATATATGCAACACCAGGGAGGGCCTCGCGACGGATACTTCGCCTGGTCGGTCAATCCGGCCACAGGAAAGCACAATTCGGAGGGGACCGCTTCGGATGGGGAGCTCTATTTTGTGACCGACCTGCTATTTGCTTCAAACCGCTGGGGAAACGACACCGGCATCGATTATTATGGCGAAGCCAGAAGGATACTTGATGCCATGTGGACTAAGGACGGCTCGGAGGGAATCAACAATATCCTGAATACACAATACAAACAGATCTCATTCGTTCCGGAGAGTGACCGCTATAATATGACTGATCCCTCCTACCACCTGCCTGCATTTTTCGAGATATGGGCCGAGTATGCACATGATGGTCATGAGCAATTCTACCGCGATTGTGCAGACACTTCACGGGCCTTCCTGCACAGAGCCTGTCATCCGGAAACCGGGCTTAATCCGGATTACAGCGAATACAGTGGGAAACCACCGTCAAACACGCGAATGCGGGCTGCTTTCCGGTTTGACTCCTGGAGGGTGCCGATGAACATTGCCATGGATTACTCCTGGTTTGCAAAAGATAAAGAATGGCAGAAAGACTATGCCAAACGGATCCAGAATTTCCTTTTTTGCAGGGGTATTGACACCTTTGAAGATCAATACAATGTTGACGGGACACTGCCCGAATTCATTCTTCCCGCAGGAGGGTACAGGACTCTGCGTCATTCACTCGGGCTGGTTGCCACCTCTGCCGCAGCTTCCATTATGGGGACCCAGGCTAAAAGCTGGAAATTTGTGGATGCTGTATGGAATGCTAAACTGGAAGCCTATTCTGACGGTTATTTCGATCCTTATTATGACGGTTTGTTATATCTGTTCAGCTTAATGCATTTGAGCGGGAATTACAGGATCATCATGCCCGGGATGCAATGAACCTGAAGATTTTCGGATTCATAAGCAGCAAATTAATTAACTGGCAGATGATAAAGAAGCAATTTTATGGTACATTAAACAGCCATAATTTTAACAGGATAAAATTCACCTACAATATGAAGAAGTTATTATTGCTGATACCTGTTTTGTTTTTGATGGAGTGTTCCTCAGACGAGAAGGATATGATCTTTCACTATTCTGTTCTAAAGGCTCTTGACAATGGAGTTCTCGAAGGCAATATGAAAGTTGGTGGGCTGAAGCAACACGGCGACCTTGGACTGGGTACCTTCAACAAACTTAACGGGGAAATGATCATATTGGATCACATTGTTTACAGAGTGTCACAGGAAGGCAAAATCATGCAACCCGATGACGAAACACTTGTTCCATATTCGATCATCACTTTTTACCATCAGGATGACACCCTGTCTTTAAGTGGCGAGATCAATTATCAGGCTCTTAAGGAATATGTGGACAGGAGAGTTCCCTCCCGAAATCTTTTCTATGCTTTCCGGATTAGTGGAGAATTCGAATATATCAAATGCGGCGGTGCGAATATACAGGAGAAACCGTATAATAAATCACTGGTGCAAATGCTTGCAGACAGACCTATATACGAAGGGAAGGATATTAAGGGAACCCTTGTTGGATTCTGGTGTCCAGCATATATTGGTGACATCAATACAGCCGGATTCCACCTTCATTTTCTTTCTGATGACCATAGTCTGGGGGGACACCTGATGGAATTCACCGCCTTGTCACTTGAGATTGGCTATGATGCTAAATCCGAATATAAAATCCTTCTGCCTGATACAGAGGATTTCAGCAAAGCTTCATTCAGAAGTGAAGGGGTAAACTACTAAAAATGATGAACCAACAGCCACATACACCACAAATGGGTGATAATGCATCCGGGTATAATATAAATTATCCCTCCGATATTTTATCCAATTCGTTAATATGATGCTAAATCCTGCGAAGAATGAAGTATGGCTGGTTAGTCAGATCCGGATTGAAACCCGGATATAACCAGGCTTTATCAGATCCCTCCCTCAACTCAAAATAATACTGAAGTGGGTACTCTGAATCAGTGAATGAGGCAGGAATTGTGGTCTGATAACTTGTCCCCATAAATATCATTTCAGATGTTTCAAACCTTTCAGCATGATTCACATGACGATAATGCATCAGGACTGATGAAGGTTTTCTATCTGATGATATCTCAATAATAAGGGGATTTCCGGCTTTGAATCCTTCTGGCTGCGAATGTTTAATGGATGCTTTTGTTCGGACAGGCCGTCCTGTAGCTTCCTGAACAGCCAATTTAACTGTATCTTTCCGTAAACCTGCATCGGAAGGTGTTTGTTCAAGTATTCCAGCCATATATGCAATATCCTGGTCAATTGCCGGCAATCTGTCACGCCAATGACCTCTTATGACGGGATTTTCGCCAATTGTAATATCCGGTTTATAAACAACTGCTGCCTTCATGGAAAGCTCAGACCAGAAATCACGTGCTTTTCTGTAATACCTGAGAGATTCTTCGAGGGCTGTTTTGTCTCCACTCTGCTGAAAAATCCCAAATAATACACCGGATCGGAATTTTGCGGCAAAAAAACGTCCTAAACCGACAACGATAGCTACATCATTAGCCATCCTCCGGAATTCAGGCCTGCTTTTATCAGTTGCACTGGCATCAGCCTGTTCCAGGTATCTCGATGCTGCATCGGAATAATCTTCTATCCATTGTGCAGCTTCAACCGGAGAATATTTTCCATTGCGGTCCGAGTTTAACAGGTCCTTTGCAAAGTCATTTATTGACAGGAACATTTGCGGATCCATCGGACTTACATTACCGAATACTCTGGGAGAGGGGCTATCTGTATAGGGATTTTTGTTATTCGGATCAGGAATTGACATGTTCGTATACATTTCAGGCCAGTATGTATTATTACCCGCTGAGGCTCCATGAACTGTCAGTACAATCGGAAGGATTCTGGTTGCATTTGCAACGGCCAGTTCAACACCATCAGATGCTGGCCCAAATTCCTTTTTCAAATATCGGCGCCAGACATCGGGATCAGTATCCGGATTATATCCCAGTCTGCCAAAAATTCTTAGGCTGTACAAATACTTTTCCCAATCCCATCTGGGTTTTAAAGATGCATCGAGATAACCACAGCGGTCACCGGCAATTCCTGATCCGCGACGGCCTTTAAATGATAAAGGCTCCATAAGGTCTGCCCCAAGGCTGCCGCAAAAGCTGAATGCCCTTGAATGAGCTGCGCTGATAAGGGGATCACCCCATAAAAGAAGACGTTGCGTACCCGGCCATATACGGTGAAGTACCCCATACTTCCTGTTCTCATTTAAAAGGTCGCCATAACCATAACGTGTAAAACTCCTTGAACCGGCGCTCAGGTTCATCAGCCCTTTTCCCTGATACCCGGCTTTGGGGACCTCAAGGGCCCGGATATCGGTCTGATGATACGGCAAACCAAGATGCTCCGCCCAGTACTTGGGCGAAATATTAACCGGCAAACCTGATGCCACCGCTGTTTCAATCATAATCTGATTCATACCTTTGGCATGCATATCAATTTCGACTTTACGGCCGCAGGCAGCCACACCCTCAAATATTGTCTTCCAGAAATTGTAGCTCCCCTCAGTCACTCCACTCTCCCCATGAACCCGGAAAGTAATACCGCCGATAGCAGGACATTTTATGAGAAGTTCACGAACTGCATCCCGACAATAGGTAGCATGTGTCTCCGGGGTCAACCCTTCGATAGTGTAATTTGGATCAGGACTATTAAGCCACTGATAACCATGCATCCAGATTCCCAGCTGGAAATGAATCCCTCTGGCCTCTGTTTGCTTGCTGATGAATCTGAGCATCTCAAGATTCTGATCGCGCTCGGTATCCGGCAGTTGTGGGACCCTTACATTATACCCTTCCACTGATAAAAAAAACGGATAGGGAAAAAGGAAATATCCGTCTGTCACATTCTGCAGGAAGTCATATCCTATTCCGAGGCTCAAACTGAAACGGTTGAACCTTTGTGTAGCTAACATTGTTAGATATTGCGGCCACATCTCCCTGTCATTGAACCAGCCTTTATCTTCAATTTCGCTGACAAAGAGCCTGTTAATACCACGTACAGCATTCGCCGGCTTCTCCACGACAGGCTTGTCAAAGTGCAGGGCTTCAAGAGGTTGAGATGAGTTATGTACACGATCCATAAGTTCAAGTACCGCATACATAAGTCCTCGTGGATCATACCCTGTCGCAAGCAAAACCGGCCTTCCGGAAGATATAACAGGCACCAGACCAAGGGCTTCATGTATTTCCGGGATTGTTGTTTTTCCTGATCCAAGTAACTCTGTGGCAACCTGGGAAACCGAGCCTGTTACAACTATACACAAATCACCAGATCTTGCCCTGGAAAGCTGGTTGCATCTTAAAACATCTATACCTCTGGTAATAAGTGCCTTCTCTAATTCTTTTACAGCCCACTCAGATATCTGAGACCCGGCTATTTTATCGTCAGGATTCAGTACTATTGTAACTCCATTAAAAGTGAATCCGGTCAGACCCAGTGAAGATACTCCGAGTGCTGTAATTCCTGATATCTTTACAAAATGCCTCCTTGTGATCTCTCTATCTTCAATTATATCATTTTGTTTCACTGCGATTTTTTCCATTTTTTTCTTTGTTTTTAAAAATATATACTCTAATACCAGGCTGATCGGTCAGTATTTCCACGATACGGCCGCTTCCCGGATCATAAACAGTTGCATCAAACTTCAGGTTAGATAATTCAAACCTCTTGTCTACAATCAAACATTTCTGTCGGTAACTTTAAAGTGAATATTTCTTTCCTTCAGGTAACTGATAATATACTCAAAACATGCCGGATCTTTTCCGACCAGCTCAGGTGGAAATACTCCTTTTTCAGTAAATCTCTCATTAAGTATCATTTCAGCGGTTCCTGTGGCAGTAAAGCCCGTTGTTCTTGCCATGGAAGATATCTTTTCATTTTCGTCAAACTCATCATACAATTCATAAATAATTTCCTTACTCACATTCTTTTCCGCCCCTCTCAGTATTATGCGCATAACAGTGAATTCAGGCTCATCAGGGCCAAGCTTCCACGCACTGAATAAGATCCGTGAAGTAAAATCAAAGGGATTAATTTGTTGCCCGTTCATGTCGATGGGTTCTTTATCCAGAAAACCTGAATCTTTCAGAGACAGGATAAGCTTTATGTGCCCGGGGTATCGTAGAGTCTTTTCTTTCATGAAGGGGATATGCTTCATAGTGTAAATCAACGATCGCAATCCATCGGTATTAAATGCTTCCAGGGTTCCAATTCCATCGAAATTAACAAACTCTGTATCACTCATTGCCGGTCTTATGACTAAATTGCCATTTTCGACATACCGGGCAGGGCGTGTATACTCTTCAATTACATCGCATGGTGAAAAAGGTGCTTTATACTCAAAAGGGAATGTTCTGATCTTTGGTAATCCGCCAACCATATATTCAACTTCCTCTATTTTCATCCTCTCGTTGTAATACCCCACAATGTAATTCGGCATTCCCGGGGCAATCCCGCAATCCATAACAACCGTTACCCCGTTTCCCTTTGCCAGAGAATCGAGATAGAGAACATCTTCAGGAAGGAATGAAATATCAACCAGATTCTTTTTTTGCCTGATAACCTGTATCATTGTCTGCAAACCAAGAAATCCCGGAACTGCAGAAATAACAATATCAAAATCCTTAACAGCTTTTGATAGTGCAGCATGATCTGTAACATTCAGAATATCTGTTTGTATATTGGGGTTTTTTGATAATAAATCCAGGGCATTTTTATCAATGTCGACTGAGGTAACCTGATGTTTTTTCGATAAATCAACAGCCATAGCCCTCCCGACCATACCTGCCCCAAGTATAATTACCTTTGTCAAAATTCATTAATTATAAAACTAATGAGAATCACCTGTCATTCTTTTTATACCAGATATTTGTCTAAAAAAGATCATTCTCCACCAAACAAAACAAACATCACCGCTGCCAGTGCTGCTCCTATCATTGGGCCTACTATAGGCACCCAGCTGTACTTCCAGTCGCAGTCTCTTTTTCCGGGTATAGGCAGGAAGAAATGCATTATACGCGGCCCCAGGTCACGTGCAGGATTTATTGCATACCCTGTTGGTCCGCCCAGAGAAAGACCTATTCCCAGTACTACAAGTGCCACCGGCAATGCATTCAGGGCTCCCAACCCAACGTCAGGCTCAGCCATGTAGAGAACCGCCAGAGCCAGTACATAGGTACCTATTATTTCCGTTACCATATTGTACCAGTAACTCCTTATATTCGGCATTGTACAGAATACCGCAAGTTTGGAATCGGCATCCATTGTAGCATCAAAATGTTTTTTATATGCCAGCCATACAAGGCCCGATCCGAACATTGCTCCAAGTAATTGTGCACTTATATATAACGGCATAAGTGAGGCATTGAACTTACCTGCAAGTACAAGAGCAAGCGTAACTGCAGGATTTATATGAGCGCCGCTAACATCAGCAGCTATCAGCACTCCGGTAAAAACTCCAATGGCCCACCCGAAGGTTATTACTATCCAGCCGCTGTTATTACCTTTTGTCTTACTTAAAAGGACATTGGCCACGACTCCGGATCCAAAGACCATCAGCATGGCGGTGCCGAAAAATTCTGCAAAAAATTGATTCATTGGCTATTAGTTATTGGTTATTTAATCCCAGACCATACTTCAACTGCTTTTACTGCCCTGTGCCATCCCTTAATTAATGATTTTGTTTCACTTTCTTTTAAACCGGGAGTAAAAGTATGGTCTATCTGCCACTGTTTTTTTATCTCCTTCAGATCGGCCCAGAAATTCACTGCCAGTCCTGCCAGGTAAGCTGCTCCCAGAGCTGTTGTTTCTGTTATTTTTGGTCGCACCACTTTTGCCTGTAGCAGGTCGGCCTGGAATTGCATCAGGTTGTTATTCACTGTTGCACCCCCATCAACTCTGAGTTCCTTTATGTCGATTTTGGAATCCTTTTTCATGGCCTGCAGTACTTCAAGAGTCTGGTAGCATATACTGTCGAGTGCGGCACGTGCTATATGACCTGCCGTTGAACCGCGCGTAATTCCTGTAATTGTTCCCCGCGCGTGCTGATTCCAATATGGAGCCCCCAATCCTGCAAAAGCAGGGACAAAATATACCCCTTCGCTCCCCTGTACTGAAGCTGCAAGTTTTTCAACATCGCCTGATTTTTTGATTATTCCGAGTGAATCGCGCAGCCATTGTACAACTGCCCCGGCAATGAAAATACTTCCCTCGAGGGCATAATATGTTTTATTGTCAGTCTTCCAGGCTATGGTGGTCAGGAGCTTACTCTTTGATTCAATTGGTTTGGTCCCGATATTCATTACCATGAAACATCCTGTACCATAAGTGTTTTTAACCATACCCGGTTCAACACACATCTGCCCGAAGAGTGCTGCCTGCTGATCACCGGCAATACCTGCAACCGGAACAGGAGAGTTAAACACTTCAGAGGTCATACAATACTGTTCACTCGATGATCTTACTTCCGGCAGCATGCTGGAAGGAATGTCAAAAATCTTAAGCAGTTCATCATCCCATTTAAGGGTATGTATATTGAACAGCATTGTGCGTGATGCATTTGTGACATCAGTAATATGAAGCTTCCCTCCTGACAGATTCCATATCAGCCACGAATCAACTGTCCCGAAAGCAAGTTCTCCTTTTTTTGCCAGGGCACGGGCTCCTTTTATATTATCAAGTATCCACTTCAGTTTTGTAGCAGAAAAATAAGCGTCAATAATCAGTCCCGTTTTTTTCTGGATTTTCCTGCTGTATCCCTCCTTCTTCAGCTTGTCGCACAGACCAGAAGTCCGTCTGTCCTGCCATACTATCGCATTATAGATTGGCTTGCCTGTTTTCCTGTTCCAAACAATTGCTGTTTCACGTTGATTTGTTATGCCAATAGCTGCTATACTGCTGCTTTTAAGGCCTGCTTTAGTCAATGCTTTTGTAGCTACATCCCCCTGGCTTGACCATATTTCCATAGGATTATGTTCAACCCATCCCGGCTTCGGAAAGTACTGGGTAAATTCTTTCTGAACCGAAGTAACAGGCTGTCCGTTATGATCAAAGACTATTGCCCGTGAGCTGGTTGTACCCTGGTCAAGAGCAAGAATGAATTTTTTCATATTATAAATAATTCAATATCAGTTTGTTGTATTCCTCTAATTGCTTTTCCTTCCAGGTATTGTCATATCTGAGTTCTTCTGCCATTATATCCGCGACTATTGGAGCAATGGCCACACTTGCACGGACATCCAGGAACAGTGACCGTGTTCTTCGTGCAAGCATATCTTCAAGAGTCTGTGGCATTTCGTTCCTGCAGATCCAGATAATTTCAGCCCTGGTATAAGGAAGGAGCTGACTCAGCAGTTCACGCAGGGCTGGCTGTCCACACATCATCTCTTCAATTTCAACCGCTTTCTTACCGTAGATCTGAAGACGTTTTGCATGTAATGCCTCATCATATGAAAAGAAACTGAATTTTTTTGTTACACATTTTCTTTTTTCAAGAATTCCGGATTTGATTGATTTATCTATGGTCTCCTCTGCCATCCGCCTGTAGGATGTCCATTTCCCTCCAATAATGGAAAGAAGTCCTGATGGAGAGAGTGTCATTTTATGCCTGCGTGAAACCTCCTTAGTTGCTGAAGGATTATTGGGATTTGCCGCCAGCGGACGTAATCCTGCAAAGATGCAGAGGACATCTTTTCTTGAGGGCTTTTTAACCAGGTATTTGCCTGCTGTTCTTAGAATAAAATCCACCTCTTCATTCAGAGCTTTTGGTTCCAGGGATATAGTATCAAGCGGGGTATCAGTTGTGCCTACAACAACTTTCCCATACCAGGGTATCGCGAAAAGAACCCTCCCGTCATCAGTTTTTGGGATCATAATTGCCGACTGGCTCTGAAGAAAGGAATTGTCGAAGACAATATGGACACCCTGGCTGGGTCGTATTGTCGGCTTTGAGAGAGGATCATCCATCCTGTGTATCTCATCAGCAAAAACTCCTGTGGCATTTATAACAAGTTTAGCGTTTATGCTGTATTTACTTCCTGTTTCCAGGTTTTCCGCATTAACACCTGTTATCTTTCCTTTTTCATCTTTCAAAAAACCGTTGACCCGGAAGTAATTCAAGACAGTGCCCCCATTCTCCACACATGCAGATGCCAGAGTAATTGCCATTCGTGAATCATCGAATTGACCGTCATGGTAAACTATACCACCCTTTAGTTTTTCAGGTTTTAGTAGAGGTAGGCGCTTTGCTGCTTCTTTACGACTGATATAATATGATCTGCCAAGACTCAGTCTTCCTGCAAGGAGATCATAAAACTTCAAGCCGACAAAATAAAGAATAACATCCCAGAGTCTATAAAGAGGAATGATAAACTCCTGGTTTGCTGTTAAATGCGGAGCATTCCTCAACATTATCCCTCTTTCATGAAGTGCCTCTTTTACAAGAAGAATATCACCCTGTGCCAGGTACCTGACCCCTCCATGAACCAGTTTAGTACTTTTCGAAGAGGTACTTTTAGCAAAGTCTGATTGCTCTAAAAGAAGAGTCTTGTAACCTCTTGTTACAGCATCCAGGGCAACACCCAGTCCGGTAGCTCCGCCGCCTATTATGACAATATCCCAGGTTCTTTCTTTATTGTGCTGTAAATCAGTTATTAAAGCTTTTCGATCCATTGGAATATAATTCCGCTTTTTGTGTGTTAATATTACAAGAAATAAATGATAATTCAATCAAATCAATTAGAAAAAACTTAACCACAAACCTGCCTGCCATCAGGCAGGGAACACTATAAAAATCTGGTTTCTTCTTCATCGATTATTATTGTGTTTATTAATCTGTCTTAAAAATTCAGTTCCGAAATTTCAGACATGCCGGAGCTTTAAAAGATTTTGTGTTGACGGGCCCCCCGGGGATACCTGTTTTACCGTCTATTCTGAATACTGATATCTCATCAGATCTTTGATTTCCAACCAGAAGAAATTTCCCTGAGGGGTCAATTACGAAATTCCTTGGCCAGTCGCCTCCGCAGGAGACACTTCCTGCAAGATTCAATATTCCATCCTCCAGTATTTTAAATACCACAATAGTATTTTCACCCCTGTTTGAACCATAAAGAAATTTACCATCACTGCTGATATGTATATCTGCACAATAATTTTTACCTGTAAAACAGTCATCAGCTGATGGTAATGTTTGAACAATCTGAAGACCACAATTTTCATCAGCATCAAATACCATGATGGTAGATCCTAATTCATTTATCAGGTACATTTTTGATCCGCTGATATTAAATACAAAATGACGGGGTCCGGAACCTTTCGGAAGAACAGTAACGCCATTTGTTAACTGGCTAAGTGTTCCTTTATTTTTATCCAGATTGTAGACAATTATCCTGTCGAGCCCAAGGTCAGTTACATAAACATGTTTCCCGGCCGGATCCAGCATGATCATATGCGGGTGAGAAACATCCGGTACTTCCACTTCATATAATATTGAATCTGTCACTCTTTCCGGTATACCCGACTCATCAAGTTTTACAACTGTAACTGATGCACTTGAATAATTTGCCAATAACAAATAAGATCCGTCGGCAGATAATGAAATGTAACAGGGTCCTCCATATGGAACGATCAGTTCACCCAGTTTTTCAAACTGGCCTTTCCCCCTGTTATATTTTAATGTGATAACAACGCCTCCGGGCTTTCCCCCGAATTCCATCACCTCGTTGAGTGCATATATCAAATCATATTTATCTGAAAAACAGAAATATGACGGATTAGGGCCGGCATTTGTCCCGGAAACAGCTTCGATGTTTCCGTTTTTGAAATTGAATTCAAAAACTGATAAATTTTCAGCAGTACTTTCTGAATATCCTCCGACAAAAAGAAGGGGATTTTCTTTGCACCCTGTATCTAATATTCCCATAGAAAATAAAAGTAAATAAAATTATTATAATTCTTCTTTTACCCAATCTCATTGCCGATATGTTTGATTATTTTTAGCTTTCTATAAAGAAAAAATCCATGTATCTCCATAAAATCCGTGGTTATACTTTTTCTTCATAAATATTGATACTTTTACTATCCCATTATTATTATAAATATTTGATGAAACGACTTATCTTCATTGCAGTCAGCTTATTTATCACTCTTACCTTATATTCCCATCCCTGGAAGCCATCTCATTATGTGATAGTTGACACTGATGGAGGTGTCGATGATATAAAAGCCATTACAATGCTCCTTGCTTCGCCTGATGTAAGGGTACTTGCCATTACCGTTTCACCAGGTGTTCTTTCGACGGAGAATGCATATAAAAAAGTTAAAAGTCTTCTTAATTCATTCTATCACGAGGGGATCCCTGTTGGAATAAACAAGAGCAATAGTAAGAGCAAGGATGAATTTCCTGTTGCCCTTCAAACCATCTGGGGCGATGAATCCCGGGTCAATATGGAACAGGCTCCCGGCAATATGAAACTGATAAGCGAAATTCTCGCAGTTGAAAAAACAAAGATTAGTTTCATCAGCCTTGGCAGTATGACAACAGCCTATAGTGCCCTGAAAGAAATACCGTCTTTCAGGAAGCAGGTTAAAGAAATTATCTGGAGTGTTGACGGGGCAGTTGATACGAAAGGATATAATTATAACATCGACAAAAAAGCATCAGAAAAAATGCTGAAGCAGGAGGTCCCGGTACATATAGTAAGAAAATACATTGACACAGATGTTGTTTTTTATGACGATGAACTAATCAGGTCAATAAGTACAGTAAATACAGCATATGCAGAGAAGATCACTGAATTCTTTAATTCGGTGACTACAAAAAATCACAGCTTTTCATATGAGGGTACAGATGAGATGGTTGCTGTCTTTATTCATTATCCTGATCTCTTTCTTAACAAGATCCTCGGAAATATTTCTGAATCCATACCTTCCGATTTTATAGGGATAAAAGAAAGCATGCTGCGGATTTTAAAAGGTGAGACAGTAAATAGAAACCAGGTGATCAGGCAGACTCCCGTTGATCCTTCATTTTATTTTGAAGATGTTGGTCCTGTAGTAACAGAAATAGTAAGCATGTACGGAATTGATGAATGGACATCAGGTGTAATAGCCAACGAGCTGCACCGGCATCTTGGCATATATACAATTATTGGAGTAAAGATGGGTATCAGGGCAAGGGAATATTTTAATACGGGTGTTGATGAATTCAAAGCAACCTCCTATGCAGGATCGATATCTCCCTTAAGCTGTATGAATGACGGTCTGCAGGTCAGCACCGGGGCAACTCCCGGACATGGTCTGCTTACAGTAAGGAATGATACCGTGACAAGACCTGCTGTAGATATCACATATCTGAACCGCAGGATACGCCTGACTCTCAAACCTGAATTAATTGAAAAAATAAGTTCCTCTCTTAAGGAATACAATTTTGTTTACGGACTCGACAGCAATATTTACTGGGAGCTGGTAAGAAAAGATGCTCTTAAATACTGGCTGGAGCTTGACAGGCATGATATATTTATAATTGAGGAGATGTAACCGAGGTCATTTATTATACTCATCAAAGAAGTCATTGCCCTTGTCGTCGGTCAGGATGAAGGCTGCCATATTCTCAACTCTGATCTTTCTGACTGCTTCCATCCCAAGATCTTCAAAATCGACGAGTTCTACCGATTTAATATTTTCAGCAGCCAGGATTGCAGCAGGTCCGCCAATAGTACCGAGATAAAATCCCCCATATTTTTTGCATGCTTCGATAACAGATTTATTCCTGTTTCCCTTTGCAAGCATTATGAGTGATCCTCCCAGGCTCTGGAACTCTTCCACATATCCATCCATACGGCCTGCTGTTGTCGGGCCAAAGCTACCTGACGCCATGCCTGCAGGAGTTTTAGCAGGTCCTGCATAATAAACAGGATGGTTTTTAAAACATTCAGGCATTGGGTTCCCTTCACTTATCATCTTTTTAATTCTGGCATGGGCAGCATCACGTGCTACGACAAGAGTACCCGTAAGGCTCAGTCTTGTTTTTACAGGATATTTTGTAAGCTGTGCAAGTACCTCTTTCATTGGTCTGTCAAGATTTACCTCAACAGGTTTATCAAGCTCCGGAGCTTTTTCAGGCATGAAACGTTCGGGGTTCATTTCAAGCTCCTCGAGGAATATTCCATTTTCATCAATCCTGGCCTTGATGTTCCTGTGGGCGCTGCAGCTGACACCAATGCCAACAGGACATGATGCAGCGTGTCGTGTCATGCGGATAACTCTCACATCATGAACATAATATTTTCCTCCGAACTGTGCACCCACACCATATTCATAACATATCTCCTTTATTTTTCCCTCCCATTCAATATCACGGAATGCTCTTCCACTATCATTTCCTGTTGTTGGAAGATGATCCAGGTATCCTGCTGAAGCCTCCTTTACAGCTTTCAGTGTTGCTTCGGCTGAAGTACCCCCAATAACCAGTGCAAGATGATATGGCGGACATGCGGAAGTCCCCAGTTCCTTTATCTTATCCTTTACAAATTTTGTCAGTGATTCTTCATTGAGAAGCGATTTTGTCTGCTGGTAAAGAAATGTTTTGTTTGCGGAACCGCCTCCCTTGGTAATGAAAAGTAATTCATATTTGTTCCCCTCAACCGAGTAAATATCGATCTGGGCAGGCAGGTTGGTCCCGGAATTTTTCTCATCAAACATCGTATGTGGAATAATCTGTGAATATCTCAGGTTCTTGTTTTGGTAAGTCTCACAGATGCCTTTTGAGAGATAAAGTGCATCGTTTACCCCTGTCCATACTGCTTCGCCTTTTTTACCAATCACAATCGCTGTGCCTGTATCCTGACACCATGGTAATTCACCTTTGGCTGATATTACAGAATTGCGAAGCATCTCGTAGGCAACAAAATGATCATTATCGGTAGCTTCAGGATCATCAAGTATAGCAGCCAGCTGTTCGAGATGTGAAGTGCGAAAGAAGAATGAAAGATCCGAGATTGCTGTTTTTGCCAGCAATTCAAGACCCATGGGATCCACTTTAAGTATCTTTCTTCCATCAGCAACAATCACTTTTACATAATCTTCAGAGAGAAGCCGGTACTTCGTTGTATCCTTCTCTATTTGAAAAGGTTTTTCGTAAATAAATTCAGCCATGATGTTGTGTTATTTAATTAACAATGAATTAATTATCATAAATATGTCTTGAAATTCCTCTGATTCTATCAAATATAAAAACAAAAGATGAATAAAAAGATGTAAAAAATCATAAAGGGTTGCTGGGTCAGATTTCCGAAAAATTAAACTTCTCCTTTGCCCTGATCCCTTTGGGAGTCATCCCGACAGTGCAACACTCTACATGTTCGTCATGCTGAAAAACGAGGATATAATTGTTTTCCAAAGCCTCTTCAAGAATTTCCTTTTTCTCTTCTATAGTCTTAAGTGAATCAATATCATAACTCATATTCCAGATAATAGGGAGATGTGATATTGTTGGTATTAGATCTCCGGTATAGATCAATCGTCTGCCATTATAATCTATTACAGGTATCATAAGGCCCGGAGTATGTCCATAGCAGAATCTGACTGAAAACCCTTTGAATAATTCTCCCTCTTCATCAACCAGATTCAGGTGCCCGCTGTCACCAATGGGTTTAATATTCTCCTCAAGAAATGCATCAGCTTCCCTGAGATTATTTTTTGCAGCCCACTCCCACTGTGTTCTGCTTACATGGTATATTGCCCTGGGAAATACCAGTTCATAACCCGGGCCATGTCTGCTGTTCCTTACACAACCTCCGCAATGGTCCGCATGGAGGTGTGTCAACACAACATCAGTTATATCTTCCGGCTTATAGCCCCTTTTAGCAAGGCCCTCAATCATACCCTCCCCGTTATGCAAATGCACATGACTGAAAAATTTAGCATTCTGTTTATCACCCCAGCCGGTATCGACAAGAATTATATGCCCATCGGTTTCAATAATGAGTGAACGGAGTGTCAGCACCATCAGGTTATTCTCGTCAGAGGAGTAAACCCTTGACCAGAGTACCCTGGGAACGACACCAAACATA
>CAZHRV010000117.1:0-8191 GCA_964535035.1 uncultured Rikenellaceae bacterium | reverse complement strand
ACTATAAGCAACAAAAAACTCCAGATAAATGTGATTATTGTTTTTGAAGATACAATGTTAAACCTTGAAACCGGCAATACAAGAATATCTTTAATTACCCTGTCAGTGTATTCCCTGCCGAATATCCATATTGTGACAATTCCAGATCCCATAGTACCAAGTACAATTGCCATCTGAATCATCAAACTCAGATAAGTTACCCAGTCAGCACTACTGATGAAAGAGGCTTTTGTGCTTATTATAGCCGAATTTTCTGCAACTTCGGGGTGTTTTGCCACGAGCATCAACAACCCCATCATGACGCCAATAAATATGAAAAGAAGAAACGTTATCCATAAGACCTTTGATCTTAAAACCTTCATTGTTTCGGTAATAAGGGCTGCATAAAAACCTTTCATTTTTCACCTCCTTTCATCCTTATTACCCTGAGAAAAAATGTTTCCAGATCCTCCTCATCAACATTTAACATTGTTGGGGGGTATCCTGAATTTACAAGAAGTGTTGCAACTTTATCGGGATTTGAGATTGCTTCTGCTCCCTGAATTTCAAGTATTTCGTCCTCTGAAAGAGATAAAGGATAACCGTTCTTTTCAAGGATATTCTTTGCTCCTGAAATATTTTCAGCTTTAACATGGAGGCATATTTTCCTGAGTTTCTCCATCTCATGGGTATATGACTCATGTAATAAGCTTCCTTCATGAATGATACCGATCCTCGTGGCAAGCTTGGAAATCTCTCCAAGGATATGACTTGAAATAAAAATCGTTACTCCCTTATTCAAAGCCAGGTCTGCAAGCATTTCCCTGATTTCAACGATACCTTCAGGATCAAGGCTGTTTGCAGGTTCATCAAGCAGAAGGATCCCGGGGTCATGAATCAATGCTTTAGCTATTCCCAGACGCTGGGCATTGCCTTGAGAAAGGTTTTTACAACGAACTTCACTGTATCGGTCAAGCTTTAGTTTCTTAATAATGGAATCAACTGATTTTCTGTCTTGTATAAACCTCAGCCGTCTTATTATTTCAAGGTTTTCTTTTACCGTTAGATCAGGGTAAGAATAGGGAACTTCTACAAGATAACCTACTTTGTTCCACATTCCCGGGTTGCCGGGATTTACTTTATTGCCATTAAGAAAGGCTTCTCCGGATGTTGGACCAATAAGGCCCAGCAGCATCCTGATGGTTGTTGTCTTTCCTGCACCATTAAGTCCCAGGAAACCATATATTTCACCTTTCATAACATTTATGGAGACTTTGTCAACAGCTTTAAGTTTTCCATAATGTTTCGACAGGTTTTTTGTACAGATTACATTTTCCATCGGATTACAAAACTTGAGTAATAAAGAAATGTCATTGCATATTCTATTTCTTTTGACAGATTAAAATGAATTCTCTTGATTTTTGATCCAGTTCATTTCCACTGAAGTCGCCGAGTATTTTATAGTTTTCAAAGTCAGATCTGTCAAGAAGATGCTCCAGTTCATACCTGAAAAAAAATCTTAATGGTGTTTTCCAGTGTTCCTGCTTTGTACCTTCATCTTCATCCCACTCCAGGAGAAAATCTATATTGATAATCTGGTTTATCAGGTCAGGCCTGGTTGACACAATTCTTTTCATTCGTTTTCCGGGCTCATATTCACCATCAAAATCTGTTTGATTGGTAATACCATTTAAAAGCTGGTTTAAATCAGGCACAAATGCATCAAAAATAAACCTGCCGCCGGATTTCAGATGTTTGTATACATTATTCAGGGCTTTTATCTGTTCCTCTTTTTCAATAAGATGCATAAAAACTCTGAATGGAGCAATTGCCAGATCAAATTTGAAATTGTACTTAAAATCAATGATGTCCTGGTTAGTTATTCTTTTGTGTTGTTTCTTTTCCAGTTTCGAAAGCAGAACAGAGATCATTGACAGACTGATATCAAATCCGTAAATATCTGATCCCCTGTTTAAGGCGTCAGTAAAGAATCTGCCGGTACCTGTCCCGATTTCAAGCACCCTGCCTTTTGTATGCCTGATCTCCCTGAGATAGAATTCATGATCAACGCTGTCTCTCATGCGGTTATAGATCAGATCATAAAAGCGTGCAAAAGTTTCCGGATATTCAAAGGCCATTGAAATAATTTTAAGAAAGGTTAAACTTTCTTCAAAATTACATAATTAAGACTGCAAATTCTACTAAAGAGTAATCCTTTGTGTTATCAGTGATTATAAAACCTTTTTCAACCGTAAAGTACACAAAGTACTCACAAAGGGCACTTAGGGAATCAGAAATAACAAATCAAATACCTAACCGGCGCTCTTTTGTTTCAATAACAATTTAAGATTCATGCTGAATACAGGAGAATTATATAAGGGATCAAATTCGGGATTCACTGTAACTTCTCCGGTCTGGTGATTAATGAAACCCTTAACGAACCTGTTTGGAAGAAGGTATACGCTATCTCCGTTTTCATTTCGTGAAGTTTCAGCCTCGGTCAGGATATTTTCAACAGCGACACCATTTAATCCGTTTCTGTCAAGCTCGGCTAAATAGTGATCAAAAATTTTGTCAGAAAGACATAATATTATCAGATATTCTCCGAATGATTTTCGGCTATTATGTTTTATGAGAAGATCAAGTTTGTCATTAGTGACAGGAAGTGCTGTTTTATAAAACGAGTCTGCATAAAGAAAACCGTCATTCAGAATCCTTTTTGCTACATCTTTCTCTTTTGTATAGTGAATATAGACCCTTGAGTCCTTCTTGTTTTCGAGCAGGAACTTCAGAGGTTTTTCCTCAAATAATTTGTCGTTGAAAAAAGAACTGTAATGCTGGACTTTTCTGGTCTCTTGCAGGAACCTGTTTATCTCCTCTGCAGTCCAGCTCTTCTCAATTCCGGAAAGCCTTTTAACTGTCGATTCAATAAATATATTCTTTTTTGTAAGCAGAACATGCAGATAGATTATATACCCCAGCAACAGGACAATCAATATAATCAGCAAAAGCTCCGGTACCATTTTTTTATATTATTAAAGCCATGTAATTAAAATATCTGTGCTTCATTTAAGCATGCAAGTTAGTAATAAAATAAATTCTTAGGATATCTTCAATTCAACTACTTAATGTATCTTGATACAAATAAGATAAAGAGAATAAATAAAAATGATCAGGCTTTATTCCGGATTAAAATAATTTTGAAAATGATGACTTTAAATTAAATACATTCAGAAAAACTATTAATTTTGCACGATTTTAATTTAGAACTGGCTTAATAGCTAATAAATTAAAAAGACAAAACCGGAATTCAACAGGATTGCCGTTAAGGCTGGAGTAATGTTATTACGCAGAATAACGGCTCACTGAATACGGGAAAAGTACTTCGGATTGTTAAATTATTAACAATAGTTTTCAATGAATCCGGAAATTGAAGGGATAAAGAAATATTATAATGAACTTCCCGCAAAATTGATGCAGGTAAGGCAGATTTTAAAACATCCTCTGACCCTGAGCGAAAAGATTCTTTACAGCCATCTTTATAAAACGGGAAAAGAGTCAGCCTTTATCAGGGGGATTGATTATACAGATTTTGCGCCCGACAGGGTTGCAATGCAGGATGCTACAGCACAAATGGCACTGCTCCAATTTATGGTCACCGGGAGAGAATCATCATCGGTACCGGCATCAGTTCATTGTGATCACCTGATAACAGCAAGAGCAGGAGCAGAAAAAGATCTTGACAGCGCCCTGAAGACAAACAGGGAGGTCTACAATTTCCTGCGGACTGCCTCCATGAAATATGATATTGACTTCTGGGAACCCGGGACAGGGATCATTCACCAGATAGTGTTTGAAAACTATGCCTTCCCGGGCGGGATGATGACAGGTACAGATTCTCATACAACGACAGCCGGAGGACTGGGGATGATAGCCATAGGTGTAGGCGGTGCTGATGCTGTGGATGTGATGGCAGGTATGGGCTGGGAACTGAAATTTCCGAAGATCCTCGGGATAAAACTGACAGGACGACTTAGTGGCTGGGTATCGGCGAAAGATGTAATTCTGAAGATAACCGGAATGATATCGGTCAGAGGGGGAACAGGTTCTGTCATTGAATATTTTGGTGATGGAGCAAAATCGATATCAGCAACCGGGAAAGCTACCATTTGCAATATGGGAGCCGAAACCGGCGCTACCTGCTCACTGTTCAACTTTGATAAGTCAATGAGCGATTACCTTGCAGCAACAGGAAGGAAGGAGATCGCAGAGTATGCTACAGGCGTTAAGGAACACCTTGCTGCAGATCCGGAGGTACTTGAAAATCCGGCAGAATACTATGATAATTATCTCGAAATAAATCTGTCCGAACTGGAACCATATATTAACGGACCCTTTACACCGGATCTTGCAACACCAATATCTGAAATGAAAAATGCAGTGGTCAGGAATAACTGGCCGGAGATATTATCTGCCGGACTTATCGGTTCATGCACCAATTCATCGTATGAGGATCTTTCACGTGCTGCCTCGGTCATAAAAAACGCTCTTGAAAACAGGATTAAGGCAAAAGCTGAACTTAAAATAACTCCCGGGTCGGAACAGATAAGAATGATTGCCGAAAAAGAAGGATTACTAAGTATCTTCAGGGAAACAGGAGGCGAGGTATTTGCCAATGCTTGCGGACCCTGTATCGGACAATGGTATCGTAAAGGAGCTGAACACAGACCGGTAAATTCAGTAATTCATTCCTTCAACCGCAATTTTTCAAAACGCACAGATGGTAATCCCAACACATATGCCTTTATAGCTTCGCCGGAAATTGTTGCTGCCCTTACTCTGGCAGGGAAGCTTACATTCAACCCGATGACTGATTCAATTATAAATGCTGACGGTAACAGAGTGAACCTGGCGGAACCGAGAGGAACAGATCTTCCTTCATCGGGTTTCGGCAAAATGGCAGCCGGGCCGACGAAGCCCGTGAAGAAAAAAAGAATAGAGATTACCATTGATCCCGGGTCGGATAGATTACAGATACTGCCTCTTTTCGATGAGTGGGATGGTAAAGAGATTACCGGATTGCCCCTTCTGATGAAGGTAAAGGGAAAGTGCACCACCGACCACATCTCAATGGCTGGCAGTTGGCTGAGGTTCCGGGGGCACCTGGAGAATATTTCACAGAATTACATGGTCGGGGCAGTTAATTGCTTCAATAATAAAACCGGGCTGGTGATAAATCAGATTACAAAGAAATATGATACAGTATCCTCAGTGGCAGAGTCTTATAAAAGAAAAGGGACCGGGTCGATTGTGGCTGGAGAGGAAAATTTCGGAGAGGGCTCTTCACGCGAACATGCTGCCATGGAACCGAGATTTCTTAATGTAAAAGCCATTATCGTGAAATCATTTGCCAGGATCCATGAAACCAATCTGAAAAAACAGGGAGTCCTTGCATTAACATTTGCTGACAAAGATGATTATGAAAGGATCAGGGAGGATGATAAGATAAACATTACCGGACTGAGGGAATTCTCTCCCGGGAAACAGTTTACTGTAACTTTAAAACACTCTGATGGTACCAGGGAAACCTTCCTGGCAAATCACTCATATAACAGAGTGCAGACAGACTGGTTCCGGGCAGGAAGCGCTCTTAATCTTATTAGAAAAAAATTCTGATTATGGAACCGCAAAAAATAGGATTAACAAATGGCAGGCTGGTAATACCTGATAATCCTGTCATCCCATTTATTGAGGGCGATGGCACAGGACCGGATATCTGGAAAGCAGCGGTAAGGGTTTTTGATGCAGCAGTTGAAAAGAGCTTTAACGGGAAGAAAAAAATTACCTGGAAAGAGCTCCTGGCAGGAGAAAAGGCATATAACCTTACCGGCAGATGGATGCCGGTAGAAACACTTGCAGCATTAAAAGAATATTTTGTCGGAATAAAAGGTCCCCTGACAACTCCGGTGGGAGAGGGTATGCGTTCACTCAATGTAGCCTTACGCCAGGAGCTGGACCTCTTTACCTGCTACCGGCCGGTCAGATATTTCCGGGGGGTCCCCAGCCCGGTTAAAAAACCGGAACTGGTCAATATGCACATTTTCAGGGAGAATACAGAGGATATTTATGCAGGGATCGAATTTATGCATGGCAGTCCTGAAAATGATAAGCTGAAGGATTTTCTTATCAATGAAATGGGTGTCAATAAGATACGGTTTCCTGAAACATCCTCTCTGGGAATCAAGCCGGTCTCACTGGAGGGGACGGAGAGACTGGTCAGGCAGGCCATCAGGTTTGCAGTGGAAAAAAGACTTCCCTCTGTGACGCTTGTCCATAAGGGGAACATAATGAAATATACAGAAGGAGCTTTTATGAAATGGGGTTATGCTCTGGCAGAAAGAGAATTCGGAGACAAAGTATTTACATGGCAGCAGCATAAGAGTATTTCTGAGACAAAGGGAGAACTGCAAGCAGATAAGATGCTGACAGCAGCTGAAGCCAATGGTAAAGTAATAATAAAGGATATTATTGCCGATGCTTTTCTTCAGCAGATACTGACCCGGCCTTCCGACTATTCAGTTATTGCTACTATGAATCTTAACGGGGATTATATCTCCGATGCACTCGCCGCCATTGTCGGCGGTATTGGAATTGCCCCGGGGGCAAACATCAATTTCGACACAGGTCATGCGATATTTGAAGCAACACACGGCACTGCGCCAAAATATGCCGGACAGGATAAGGTAAATCCCGGATCGTTAATCCTTTCCGGAGCGCTAATGTTTGAATACCTGGGATGGGAAAAAACAGCCGGCTGCATTTATAATGGCCTTGAAAAAAGCATCATGGCAAAAAAGGTAACATACGACTTCCATCGTCTGATGGAAGGGGCGACATTGCTAAAGACATCTGAATTTGCAGATGAGATCATTAAAAATATGTAATCTAACTAATAAATATCATCATAATGAGGGACAATGAATTTTTTGCAAAAATGGAAGGCTCTGTAAGAGAGGCCTGTCAGATCGACAATGACCTTTACGAAAAATATGATGTCAAAAGAGGTCTGAGAAACACTGACCGCACCGGTGTGCTTGTGGGGCTTACCAACATAGGAGATGTTGTCGGTTATGAAAAGGAGAACGATAAAGTAGTCCCTGTTCCCGGTAGACTTTTCTACAGGGGGATCGACATCGGGGAGATTACTCATGGGTTCCAGAGGGAGAACAGACACGGATTCGATGAGACTGTACATCTTCTTCTTACGGGCAGGATGCCGAATAAAGATGAGCTTGATGAATTTTCATCACATCTGGCTTCGCTCAGGGGACTACCTGACAGCTTTGTGAAAGACATGATACTTTCAATGAAAGGGAAGGATGTGTTGAATATACTAGCCCGTTCTGTACTGGGTTTATATATCCTTGATGAGACTGCTGACAACATATCTCTGAATAATATGATAAGGCAATCTCTTAACCTGATCGCGAAGTTTCCCGCAATCATAGCCTATTCATACCAGGCGCTCAGGCACGCTTACCAGGGAAAGACCCTCTCTATCCGGCATCCGCAAACTGATCTGACCACAGCAGAGAATTTCCTCCACCTGATCAAGGGCAATGGGGCCTATTCACGCCTGCAGGCTGACCTGATCGATCTTTCGCTGGTTCTGCATGCAGAACACGGAGGAGGTAATAATTCAACCTTTACAATGAGAGTCACCAGCTCCACGGAAACTGATATTTATTCAGCAACTACCTCGGCCATCGGTTCCTTAAAAGGCCCTCTGCACGGAGGAGCAAACCTGAAAGTGCTCGATATGATGGAGGATATAAAGAAAAATGTTCTAAACTGGAAGGATGAAGCAGAGGTGGAGAGTTATTTACTAAAGATCCTGAAAAAGGAGACCTATGACCGTACCGGAAAAATATACGGAGTCGGGCATGCTGTTTATACAATATCCGATCCGCGGGCAATACTTCTGAAAGAGAAGGCCAGATTGCTGGCAGAAGAATCAGGAAGAACGGATGAGTATGAACTTTATTCAATGGTCGAAAGGATCACCCCCGAGGTCTTCAGGAAATTCAAGGGCGAACAATCGGCAAAGGTTGTCTGTATAAATGTCGATTTTTATTCAGGATTTGTATATTCCTGCATGGGGATTCCCAAAGAGCTTTATACACCGCTTTTTGCAATGGCAAGAATAGCAGGC
>CAZHRV010000116.1:0-5365 GCA_964535035.1 uncultured Rikenellaceae bacterium | reverse complement strand
GACGCCTTTTTATATCTGTTCTATTTTGTTAAATTTGAAATTTACTGGCTATTAGTATGCGTATTGTAATTCTCGGAACTGCTCATCCCTACAGAGGAGGCCTGGCATCTTATAATGAGCGGCTTGCCAGACAATTCATGTCCGAAAATCATGAGGTGAAGATCATGACATTTACATTGCAGTATCCGGGATTTTTATTCCCGGGAAAAACACAATATACTGACGGTTCTGCACCGGAGGGGATCAATATTTCGAGGATTCTGAATTCAATAAATCCCTTTAACTGGATCAGAACAGGTTACAGGATAAGGAAAGAGAATCCCGATATTTTGATTATTAAATACTGGCATCCCTTCATGGCCCCCTGCTTTGGTACTGTTGCAAGGATAGCAGGTAAAAAGAAAAAAAGTAAAACAAGGGTTATCTGTATTTTTGATAATGTTATCCCACACGAAAAGAGCATGATTGACAGGATCCTGACAAGATACTTTGTGCGCAGTATTGATGGTGCAGTGGTTATGTCAAAGAGTGTCGGTGATGACCTTAAAACCTTCAGGATCAATATCCCGGCGGCATTTAATCCCCATCCATTGTATGATAATTATGGTACCCTGATCTCACGTGAGGAGGCTTTAAAGAGACTTAAGCTTGATGCGGGATATTCATATCTCTTATTCTTCGGATTTATAAGGGCTTACAAGGGTCTTGACCTTCTTCTGGAGGCTTTTGCCGACAACCGTTTTCGTAACAGGAAACTGAAGCTGATAATAGCAGGGGAGTTTTATGAAAGTGATACTCCATATAAAGCAATTATTGAAAAACATAATATTGCTGATGATATAATCCTTTATGACCATTTTATCCGGGAAGAGGAGGTTGCGCTCCTGTTCAGTGCTGCAGATTTTGTAGTTCAGCCGTATCGCAGTGCTACCCAGAGCGGCGTGACCCAGATCGCCTATCATTTTGAGAAGCCGATGCTGGTTACAGATGTCGGAGGATTAAGTGAAATAGTAATAAATGGCAAAAGCGGTTATGTTGTGCCTCCCGAACCAGCTAAAATAGCAGATGCTATTGATGATTTTTTTACTAACAACAGGCAGGAGTTTTTTATAAAAGGAGTTAAGGAAGAAAAAGCTAAATTTACATGGGATAAACTGACAGGGACAATATATAAAGTCCATGAGAGAATAAGAAACTAACTTTAATTAGAGGCTGTTTTGTGTGCTAGGTACTAGGTACTAGGTACTAGGTACTAGGTACTGGTTTTTTAGAGTATATAACAAGGACCCAGAATCCAGGACCCAGAACCCAGAACCCAGGACCCAGAACCCAGAACCCAGAACCCAGGACCCAGAACCCAGCAACCAGAATTATGATTTATAGAAGCAAAGCCCCGCTACGTCTCGGACTCGCAGGAGGAGGAACTGATGTCTCACCCTATGCCGACCTTTACGGAGGAGCTGTATTGAATGCAACAATCGACCAGTATGCTTACTGCATGATTGAGGAAACAGGTACAGGTTCGATAATAATCAATGCTGCAGACCTGAACCTGAAGAAGAGATATCCGTCACGTCCTGAATTACCTGTAGACGGGTGTCTCGACCTTCATAAAGGGGTCTATAACAGGATTATACGTGATTTCAGGATCACAAAACCTCTCTCTTTCAAAATTACAACCTTTTGTGATGCACCTCCCGGAAGTGGTCTCGGCACCTCATCTACAATGGTTGTGGCTATTCTGAAAGCATTTGCAGAATGGCAGAACCTGCCGCTTGGCGATTATGACATGGCTCATCTTGCCTGCCAGATAGAGAGGAATGATCTCGGTCTCCGCGGAGGCAGGCAGGACCAGTATGCCGCAACATTCGGAGGATTCAATTTCATAGAGTTCTATAAGGATGACAGGGTGGTTGTTAATCCGCTGAGAATAAAACAGTGGATTGCTGATGAGCTTGAAGTATCGATGGTGCTCTTTTATACGGGAGCATCAAGATCGTCAGATAAAATAATAAAGGAGCAGCAGGCAAATACTATGAAAAGAATAAAGATCCCGCTTGAGGCAACGCACCGTATTAAACAGAATTCCTATCTAATGAAGGATTATCTGCTAAAGGGAGATATTGTTAAGTTTGCAAAGGAACTGGGAAGGGAGTGGGAGAACAAAAAGAAAATGGCAGCCACAATAACAAATAAGAACATTGAAAAGATATATGACGCTGCAATAAAATCAGGTGCTTACGGTGGCAAGGTATCCGGAGCAGGAGGAGGAGGCTTTATGTTTTTTACTATTGATCCTGTCAGAAGACTCGAACTGATAAATACCCTGAACAGGTTCAATGGCAAAGTCCTGAACTTCCATTTCAGCGAAAACGGCTGCCAGGGATGGAGGATAGGGTGAAAGTAGGAAGTCAGAAGTCAGAAGTCGGAAGTTTAAAAATATTTATCAGATGCAGGAAAGAATATTAAATCAGATAAAAGAATCAGTTGATCTTAAGCAGAAGCTTTTAGAATCAACGGAAGTGTTATCAGGCATTGAGAAAGCAGCACAGGCAATAATTACAGCTTTCAGAGATAAAAAGAAATTGATGCTGGCAGGTAACGGGGGCAGCGCTGCTGATGCCCAGCATATTGCAGCAGAATTCATTAATCGTTTCGGATTCGACCGGCCGGCATTGCCCTCTGTCGCACTCTCAACCGATACTTCCGTCTTAACATCAATAGGTAATGACTCCGGATTCGAAAAGATCTTTGCAAGGCAGGTTGAAGCCCTGGGAAATGAAGGTGACATATTTATAGGAATTTCTACATCAGGGACATCCGAGAACATTATCAGAGCATTTAATATATGCAGAAAGGAAAAAATTGTAACTATAGGACTTACCGGTATTTTCGGAGGACCAATGAAGGACTTGTGTGATATCTGCATCAAGGTTCCTTCAGGCGAGACACCGCGTATTCAGGAAGCACATAATCTTATAGGCCACATAATTTGCAGTCTGGTTGAAGAAGAACTCTTCGGCCGGGAAAACCCTGTAAAGTAATGGAAGCAATCATACTGGCAGGAGGTATGGGAACCCGTCTCAGGAATGCGGTTCCTGATGTTCCCAAACCAATGGCCCCTGTAAATGATAAGCCATTTCTCTTTCATCTCCTTAAATGGCTAAAACAATATAAGGTTGATAAAATCATTCTATCTACCGGTTATAAACCCGGATTATTTATCGAATATTTTGGAGATATGTTCGAAAATATCCCGTTGGTTTATGTCACGGAGGAGAAGCCTTTAGGTACGGGAGGTGCCGTGATCAATGCTCTTGCCGAAACAACAGGAAATAATATCCTGATTGTTAACGGAGATACCTGGTTCCCGATCGACCTTGACAGGTTTTATGATTCACATCTCAATAATAGAAATCTCTTTACCGTAGCATTGAAAAGAATGAAGAAATTTTCACGTTATGGATCAGTTGAGATGAGCGGAGAAACAATAGTCAGATTCCATGAAAAGAGATTCTGTTCAGAAGGCCTTATAAATGGGGGTATATACCTTGTTAACAGGAAATATCTGGAATCGAGAAAGTTACCCGTTGTATTTTCACTGGAGGAAGAAATTCTGGTTAAAGAGGCAGGAGCATCACTGTTTAAAGGAGTAATTTTTGATGATCCCTTCATTGACATAGGTGTATCGGAAGATTACAGGAGGGCCGGTAATATCCTTAAAATCCGTTAAAAGCTAATTGGTGTATGAATAAGGCATTATTTCTGGACCGCGATGGAGTTGTTAATGTTGACAGGGGGCATGTTTACCTGAAAGAACGTTTTGAATTTACTGAGGGTATCTTTGATCGCTGCCGGAAATATGCTGATGACGGGTATATAATTATTATTATTACTAACCAGGCTGGAATAGCAAAAGGCCTTTATAGTGAAGTTGATTTCAGCAGGCTCACGGAATGGATGATAGAGCAGTTCAGTAAAGAGGGGATCACAATCGCAAAAGTGTATCACTGTCCCCATCATCCCGATATCGATGGATTTTGCAGCTGCCGCAAACCCGAACCCGGAATGATACTTCAGGCAATAGAGGATTTTGATCTCGACATCAAAGAATGTATGTTGATTGGTGATATGGAAACCGACCTTGAAGCCGGACGCAGAGCCGGGATCCCGGAATCAAACCTGATGCTCTTTACTCCCCAATCCCCCTGAAGGGGGGCTAATTCTCTAATTATTGGCTAAATCCTAATAATACTACAGTATTATAGCCCCTTCAGGGGGTGTCGCGTAGCGCCGGGGGTCATTAATTTTAGGGGGCAGGTCCCGCTTCAGCGGGGCCGGGGGTCAGATATTTACTTTGTCCTTAATGAGATATCTGTTCCTCTCAGCGGAATTCCTGTTTATCAGCTCGCCGAGGAATCCTGTCAAAAACAGTAGAGATCCGATCACCATAACTGTCAAGGCTATGTAGAAGTAGGCGCTGTCGGTGACCAGAGGGGTCCTGAGATGATTGTGTACAAATACCAGTTTTCTTATTCCCAGGTATCCCGCCATGATAAAGCCAATCAGGAACATAAGGGTTCCCAGTGATCCGAAAAGATGCATGGGACTCTTGCCGAAACGGGTTATAAAACCGATTGTCAGCATATCAAGGTAGCCTTTCATGAACCTGTCGAATCCATATTTTGTCTCGCCGTATTTCCTTGCTCTGTGTTCAACAACCTTCTCGCCAATCTTTTTGAATCCTGCCTCCCTGGCAAGCATCGGAATATAACGATGCATTTCACCATACACTTCGATACCCTTTACAACATCATGTCGGTATGCTTTAAGTCCACAGTTGAAGTCGTGCAGCTTTATGCCCGATGATAATCTTGCCGTACGGTTATATATCCGGCTTGTAGATCGTTTCATGAAGGGGTCATATCGTTTCTTTTTCCAGCCCGATACCAGGTCATAGCCTTCTTCGTGTATCATCCTTACAAGCTCCGGTATTTCATCAGGAGAGTCCTGGAGATCCGCATCCATAGTTATCACAACTTCACCGGTTGTACCTCCGAATCCTGTATGGAGAGCAGCTGCTTTCCCGTAATTTCTTCGGAACTTAATACCCTTTACAAATTTCTTATTAACACCCAGATCCCTGATTTTGTCCCACGATGAATCGGTACTGCCGTCGTCAATAAATATTATCTCGAACGAGAGTCCTGCTCCGGTGCATACCCTCTCAATCCAGTCTGACAGCTCCCTGACAGACTCCTCTTCATTAAAAACAGGAATGACGACTGAGAGATCCATGTTAATTGGTTTCAGGCTCTTCTTCTGTTGTTTCAACAAGCGGGTTACCCTCTTTGCGGACGAATGC
>CAZHRV010000115.1:0-5453 GCA_964535035.1 uncultured Rikenellaceae bacterium | reverse complement strand
AGGTTGAATTTTGAAGATATGGATGTGATATTGAGATCCTGCGATTCATCTATTTCAACTTCAGAGAATGACACATTTAAGCGACCCTTAACTATTTTATTTATTGTGGCATCACAAAACAGAAGCTCGGCCCCGTTTGTTTCATTAAGGGAATTGGCTTTAAATGCTCCGTTTGAAAGATTTAGTGTCAGGATACCGGTATTGTTTTCCATATATACATCACCGTACCTGTTTGTGATCCTCATATCCAGGTATTCAGGAGCGTTTATAAAATAGTTGATCTCGAGTTTTGATTCGTATGGAATAAACTTGCTGGTTAATCCCTTAAAGCTTTCGAAAAGCATGCTTATATTCTGTGTAAAACTGGTTTGCGCCCGTATCAGGAAACTTGATCCGGTAATATTTACATCAACTCCGCGGAACATTTTATCCAGCCTGTTATGATCGGAGGCATAAGCTTCAACTTCAGCTCTTATCATGACAGAATCCTCGTTCCATGAAGTTATTTCGATGGTACCGTATTTATTGTCTATTTCAAGAGTCATCTCCCTGTTTACAGGTAAAATCTTCATGTATGTCTTCTTTTCAGAGAATGTCTGAGCTGACAGCAGTTCAGCAGAAAACACTAATATAAATATTGCTGTGAATGATCTATAGTGCATGGCCTGTTGTTTTTTCCTCACTGTTTTCATCTTGTTTTAAAGTGTTGAGCATATCTTCCAGGATGCGAATTTTTATCCTGTAATTCTGTATCAGAGCTTCAACAACCTCGTGATTGGCAACATTATCCCTGAGATCCTTTTTAATATCTGCACAAATGCTATCGAGCTGTGACAGGTCATTTATGAGCTCTTTCTCAATATCAGGATTATTTGTTAGTAAAGGAGTTGCCTGCAAATAAAGGTCGTGGATCAGGTTATTGTAATATATTTCGCTCTCGATCAGTTCGGGACTCGCTTTCATAAGCCGGATATCAGCATCTCTTTTACTCAATACGTAGTTTCCCCTCTCTTTTCCTACGTAGAAAAGAATAGCTGAAGACAGTATAACCAAAATCATGGCTGCAGCAGAAAGCCATAATAATAGATTCCGTCTTCTGTTGTTAATATTTTTCCTTATCCCTTTCCAGACCTCACCTGAGGGGGAGTACCTGTCGAGCTCCTCCCTGTTTTTACTGATATATTCTTCCAGTCTGTCCATAGTTCATATTTTTTACCAGTATGTTTCTTAGTTTTTCTTTTGCACGCGAATACTGAGATTTTGAAGTAGATTCGGAAATCCCCATTATCTGCGATATCTCTGTATGATCGTAACCCTCAAGCAGATAAAGGGTCAGTACTATCCGATAACCATCAGGAAGCAGTTCTATACCCTTGAATATTTTATCTGTATCATAATCTGTCTCCTCCTCCTCTTCGGAGGCTTTTACGGGCAGGTTATCGTAATAAACGAGCTCAGTCTTTTTCTTCCTGAGCTGGTTGATACACCGATTTAATAAGATTCTCTTCAGCCAGGCCCCGAATGTTGATTCAAACCGGAATGTTCCGATATTCCTGAAGCATTCCGTGAACGTTTCCTGCAGCATATCTTCTGCATCTTCCCTGTTATTCATCATCCTGTATGCCAGATTAAACATTGCCTTTGAATACTGATTGTAAAGCCTGGATTGCGCTTTAACACTTCCTTTTTTACATTCCTCAATAAGAGGAGTATGAATATTTCTGTCTGACCGGTCCACTATTATTGTTTACCTGTGTATAAAGACAAATGGTTAATTTAAGGGTTGCACTATTTTGATGAGAAAACCATATTTTTCTTTCTTATGGGGAGTACAATAAAAACATAAGCCAGTAATAATACGCTTATCACTGCAGAAAGTTTCATTATTATATCACCATACCTGACATAAGGTGTAAGATTTGTTTCAGAACTTATTTCACCCCTGATAACTTCTTCGGTCCACCATTGTGTTTCATGTGTCCGTTTACCGTGAATATCAATAAAGCACGATATACCTGTGTTTGCTACCCTGGCAACAGGTCTTCGTGTTTCGATTGCTCTTATTGAGGCATATTCAAGATGCTGTTTGTACCCGCAGGTGTTTTTCCACCATCCGTCGTTTGTGATTATAAACAACGCTTCTGCTCCGTTTCTTACATAATCAGCGACATAATTTCCGAAAACAGATTCATAGCATACTATCGGGGCTGCAAGCTGACCTGTTAAAAGATGTGCAAAACAGGTTCTTTCTTCCTGGATGCCGTAGCCCCATTTTGTACCCCCAAGATAGGGTACAATCCTGTTAATCAATTTTCCAAGCCCGGCAGAGAACTGCATTTCAATCCCCGGCACTAGTTTCGATTTATGGTAAATCCCTTTTACTCCCCCGGAATCAATAAGAAATGCAGAATTGAAATGATCGTAGTAGTACCCCGAGGAGTCTATTTTTCTTGCCGAGGCAGAGGGCGGTTCTTCTGCTGCCTGATATAACCTGAAGCTGACAAGACCTGAGACAATGCATATTCCCGGATGTTGACCTGCAAATTCGATGAGTGCCAGTATATATTTATTTGTATCTATATCATCTTCATTTACAGGGTCATCCACCGTTGTCTCAGGTGTAAGTACCCATTTTGTATTGCAGGTAACAGATTCTCCTGCCATATCAAGGATTTTATTAAGCTGCTCATCGAAAGGTATACTGAATTTCTCGGTATATGGATCAATATTGGGCTGGATGATAAGTACTTCTTCCATTGCCGACTTATTCTCCCTGATCGTATAATACCTGGATACTGAAACGGCTAAAGGTATAAAAATCAATAAAAGCCATATATATAAGTACAGTTTCTTGCGGGGGCGCTTCTTTATAATGAAGAGCGACAGAAAAAGATTTGAGGAAAGTATCCATAATGTTCCTCCTGCAGTACCTGTCAGCTCATACCACTGGATGAAGAGAATATCTTTGGCAAGACCGTTACCCAGATTTATCCATGGCGACAGGATGACAAGATTAAGAGTCAGGAACTCAAAAGAGAGCCAGAACGAAACCAGGGCCAATGCACCGATAGTCCCCCCGGCTCTTATCCTTACAATATGTGCAAACCACATGATGAAAGCCATCAGGAATGACATTCCAAGTATTATGGTTATTACTGCCGGGATGCTTGCAACTCTTACCCATCCCATAGTAATAGAGCTGAAAAAAATCATTCCGGGAAAACTGTAATTGAAGAAAGCAAAAGAAGAATATCTGTTCCTGTTCTCGTAAAGGTAATTCTCAAGGATAAAAAACGGGACGAAAGCTGCCAGCAGTATAAGTCCTGTGAACCAGTTTGTCCAGGCCAGTCCGGCAAGGATACCGCCGGAAACGGAAAGTAATACCGGAATTATCCGGTGCAGTTGTTGTTTTCCTTCAGACATAGTATGTAAATCCATAAAATTAATATAAGATGTAACTCCCGGATTTAATTTCTGAATTCTTTTTTGATCTTCGGGATGTTCACTACCTTAAAACAGCAGTTCATCCATTTTTTTAGGCCGCTTATGAAAATGAGCAAAATATTATTGTTTTTTATTTGATTTTAACATATTTTTACGAAAAGTATCAGGCTTGATTGTAAAAATCCAAAAATGAAGAGGTATTTCCTGATCTTGATTGCAGTGGCATTAATTCTGCCTGTTGGTGCACAGACGGTTAAACAGAAAGTGATCGCAAGCGCCGGAGGTTATGATGAAGCTGGAGGCATATCTATAAGCTGGACACTGGGAGAAACTATTATCTCTACCTTCCGGGATGATCCTGAAAACCCCACAATAATGCTTACCCACGGGTTTCAGCAGCAGATTATTGTAACTACAGTTGAAGAAAACCTCGAAATCCTGGTTAACGTCACTGTTTATCCCAATCCGGCAAGTGAGGTATTGAATATACGCTTTGAAAAACCGCTTGACAGTGACATGAACCTGGTTCTTCTCAGCCAGGATGGAAGGCTTGTCAAGAGGGATGTAATTGAGGCAACGACATTTGAAAAACAGATGAGCATGGAGAATCTGCCTTCAGGTATTTATTTCCTGAGACTTATAAAAGGAAAATTAAGTAACGTATATAAAGTCGTAAGACTTTAAAGATGCTTTTACTGTCCAAAAGCAATTTTTTCCATTCTTTTCATGGCTGCCCCTGACGAAACCGTCGGGGGCTTTGCTTTGTATACCTTTATGACAACCTTAGTGCAACTTTGTAGCAACTATTAATTCATTGAACCACAAAGGATCACAAAGGAAAGCTCAAAGCAACACTAAGGAAAATAATTAGAACAATCCTGCTTTTTCAACAAGCACTTAGCTTCACCCGTAAGGTAAAATTGACTTTATGTTAAACAATTTTTAACTTTGTTATTGAACAAGGCATACCAGGGGATTATTTATCGGTCTGTTTAGGTAGGTTTAGTTCATTACTATTGCAGAAATAAAGATTTGGAGAGAATTTTAGAATGGGGAAAAAAGTCAAACATCATTACCTGGATTTAATAGCATATTTATTAATGATAATATGTTTTCCTTTGAATCCGCTTGTTTTACTAAAAGTAATAGAACCTCATGAAAATAAATTGTTGTTTTATTCAGGAGCAGCTTTTTGGTTAATAGGAATGATCTTGGTAATATATCCTTTCATATATTTTAGATTAAAAGGTAATGTAAGCAAAGGGAAAGCTTATGTTCACACAAATAAATTAGTGACAAGCGGACTTTACTCAATTATCAGACATGTTCAATATACCGGCGGGATTCTTTCAATATTTATTGCCACTCCCTTATTATATCCTCATTGGATTTTTGTTATTCTTGGTATTCCCGGAATAGTGCTGACTTATCTTGGTACAAGAAGAGAAGATAAATTTTTGATAGATAAGTTCGGTGATGATTATCGGGGGTATATGGAAAAAGTCCCTGCAATAAATATCTTAACTGGAATTCTGCGGAAAATAAAAAGACACAATATGCTTTAATGATACTGTCCAAAAGCAATTTTTTCCATTCTTTTCATGGCTGCCCCAATCTGCCAACCGGCGGACGGGGGCTTTTTTTTCTCATAATTGTATTCACTTGACTTTATTACCAAAATAGCATAACTTTATTGATTGATCATATCCAAAGGCCATTTACCTGATGAATCAAACAATCTTACAGCTATTGTACTATAATTTCTAAAATGAATATTATAAATTTAAAAAATTTATTATGAAAAAGATTTTGTTTTTTTTGATTGCAACAATCTGTTTTACTGCTGGCATTTGTACATACACAAATGCTCAGGAAACAGGCTCATTTACCGATAAAAGAGATGGTAAAGTTTATAAAACCGTTAAAATAGGCGATCAATGGTGGATGGGTGAAAACCTTGCCTTTAAAACTGAGAGTGGTTGCTGGGTTTATGATGATATTGCAGACTA
>CAZHRV010000114.1:0-14930 GCA_964535035.1 uncultured Rikenellaceae bacterium | reverse complement strand
GTCATTCTTTCCGGCAAGAAGATCCAGGTACCATACCTGAGGTATCCCGGGCATAAATATCTGGATTGCCCTGGCTAAAAAGAGTTTAGTATCATCTTCCCCCAATGCACTGTAGTAGGTTGCATTTACCTGGTAATACATGTTCTTTTTACCGTGCAGATCTTTAACATAGCCGCCACGTTTAACGACAATGTCAATCAACCTTTGTATCTGTTCATCAGATATCAGCCCTTTTAAGTCCAGCAGCGGTATACCGTCATGACAGCCAAGCATGTTTACAACCCTGATGCCCTTTTCCTGCATATCCCTGATCCACCTGATCAAAAACTCATTTGTATTCCTTTCCAATGCATCTATGATCAATCCCGGCAGGAAGAAGTCATAAGTCATATAGCCTTTTTGGGCAAGCTTTTCGTGCATTTTTTCCTCATACCTTGAATGTATCTCGGGCAAAAGAGTCAACCCGCATTTATCAGCCAGTGTCCTTATACCTCCCAGCAGATCCCATGTTCCGGGATCGTTAAGAAAGTTCTTGGCACCAGGTTCTTTCGGTGCATACGCAAACGCGTCAAGCCTTATGATCTCCGCACCATACCCTGCAAGCTTTTTCAGCGTATCCTCATAATATTCCCATACCAATGGAGATTTTATGTTCAGATCCATTTGTCCCAGGTATTTTCGTCTCGATTCGAGCATATCGATGACATTTTTACGGTAGCGGGCAAACCTGCCGAATTCGATCCCGGATGGTTTCTTTCCTTCACTTAGAGCCATATTTACCGTTTCAGCCAGCTTCTGAGCCGAGGCGTACTGGATATCCATAGCTCTCATCAGATCCTGGGCATCAATTTTTTCATATTTGACTTCCTGGTAAAAGGTGTTCCAGTAAGGCACTTCTTTCCCATCCGGCATACGAACATTAAGAATGGGCAGTCCCGGCTTCCTGAAAAACATATCCTTGATATATCCGGGATCCGGCTGTATATAGCCCTCATCCGTCATTTGACCGCAGCCTTCCCAGAATTTGTTCCAGTTAATGAAAAAGTCTTTATATTTTGAATTCTCACCTTTTTTCAGGATATCCTGAAATTGTCCGGAAAATACTGAAGAATGGTTTAACACAAAGTCAAATTTGAGGGCAATTCCAATGTTATTCAGATCCTTCAGATCTTCCTGAGAGGCATAAAGCTCATTCAAATCATAATCAATAACAGAAAATCCCCTGTCCAGATCAGTATTGAAAATACTCGGTAATATATAAAATGATTGAAATACATCTTTAAGTTCGGGAGTCTGAAGGAATTTTATAATATCGCCTAATGTACCTCCGATACTGTCCGGGTATGCATTAAGCATCGGGCCTGCTTTAATTATAGATTTTTCCGGCGCTTTCGTGTTTCTATCCATAACTCCCTCTTATATCTGTTCCTGTATCATAAGTTTGACAAAATCTTTGTATGTTATTATTTCGCCGCTTTTGGATATTATCAGTTTTGCTTTCGGCGCCTGTGAAATCAGCATATCTTGTTCTATCGCCAATACCATTGTAGTAAAGGGACTGTCGGTTGCACCGTCCCTGTTACGCGACCTGCGGTGTTCAAGTGTTTCCTGCGGAGTACTGTTGAGCAGGATGGGTATATCTACACCCTGAAGGTTATTGTTGTTACCGTGAGTCCATTCAATAATCAGTATATTTTTTTCGCTGAAATCAACAGATTCGTACCAGAGTTCGGTTTCTTCTCTTCCCATTCTTTTAAGGAATATCCCGGATTCGCCGTTTTTAAACCGGGATATGATCCCTGTAAGTTCTCTGAAATCTATTTCGTTCGTAGTTCCCAGGTAATTCTTGAGTCCGTTCCGGCCAGCGCTCTGGTACATAGAAAGCCATGGATAACGGCTGACGAACTCCGGATTTGAATCATTATCGTTTTCCTGAAACTCTTTCAGTATGGCATGCTTTTCCCTGGTATATTGTCCGGAAGCAATAAGGCCGTCTATTCCGCTTTTCCTGAAAATATGAAGTCTCTCTGCATCATTGTATTTTGGTATTCTGTGAGGATAATTATCTCCCGACAGGGTGTAGCTGCCCACTCCCATACAGTTGAGATGGCAGGAGATCAGAGATGCGATTTCGGACTTGCCCACGCCGGATCCCCCGCAAACAACTACAACTGCGCGCTGATAGGGATTTTCCTCAAGTACTGGTATCAGCAGTTCCAATAATTTCGGGAAAATTATCTGAGCTTTCCGGATATGTTGAGGGTCAATTTTAACTTTATCGCCGGGCATATCACCTTTTGGTATGCTGTCCGTATCCCGTATGTCTTCAGGAATCCAGGGCAGTTTTTGCCTGATTTTTTCGGATGCCTGCTTATGTGAATCCATAATTTTTCAGCTTATTGCATGGAGAGTTCATTTTAGTTTCTCCATCAAATCGAGGATACCATCAATTATTCCTCTTTCAGCATAACCGGGTTTTAACCTGGATGATAATACTTCAAATACTTGCTGTCCGAATGAAGCATCATCAGGTATATAACCGGTAGTTGCCGATCCATTGGCAATAGTAACCATCATGGTCCTGGCATAAGGCGATTCTTTAATAAACTGTGTTGCAATTGGATTGTAGACTTCCCCGTTAACAGTACCAAGAGCAATATCACCAAGCATTAATACACCAACTCTGATCGTTACGGAATCACCATCTACATAAGTTCCTTCAATACCACCCCTGCCTTGATTGGTGCGTCTGCGACCAGGCAAAGTGAGAACTTTTTGTGCTGCCTTAATTTCGGCTTTATCCATAGGGCGGTCAACACCTCTCATCACGTGTTTTACTTCTTCGCCTAACATTACGCCCATAGCATTACAAACGAGTTCTTGTTCTTTCATAAGTCTCTGAACAACAGGATCTTTTCTATCTAAACCAACCCCTCCGGGAGGCATGGCATTACTTATATCTTCACCTCTTTTAGCGTAATCTGCAATCCTAATGTCTCTTAAATCAAAAGTCTGCTGAAAATAGATTGGATTCTGGTCACCACATGCACCTTCTGACCATACAGCAACTATTTTATTATTGTAAGAATCTTCAATATACCTTGAAGTTGAACCAGGTACGTCACCACTTACCATGTCGTACTGCCCCATACCAACTGCATGCATGGCATAATTATAATATACAGCAATTGGTGTTCCGTCAAGTGCCTTGAGTGTAATTACATAAACATTATGGTCTGATTTTCCATCATAGTTTGGACCTTCCCACCATGTCCTTTTCACAGGGTCAATCATATCTCTTTTAACATTTATATAAGAAACTCCTTTACCCCAACTTATTGTTGCCGGTTGTAGTTTAGCTACAGCTTTGCTTACAGCAGTAAAGATCTTTTCTTCCAAGCCTGGGATACGACCTACACTATGTGAATGAGTACTCGACATCACAACATTTTCAGCAGGAATCCCTAATTCCTTCTCCATTCGTTCGGTTGAAGTTTTCCATGCCCGTTCATTCTGATTGCCAGCTACAGTAATTAATGCAGCGCTTGTCACTCCGTTGTCGATAACAATTGCCCTGCAATAGACACTGTCGTGAATCCCTAATGAGTTTGGCCCCAATTCATCTTTCGAAGGAGTAATATTTACTTTTGCTGCTCCGACCTTAATCGAAGATAACTGTCCCTTCTGTCCAAAAGACATTGAGGAACAAAGAATAACTCCTAAAATCAAAATAAGAATCTTTTTCATTTTTTGTGGTTTTAAATTATTAGTTATAATTATGTTAATTCATTAATATCAGTTTTTCGCAACTCAATTCTTCACGAATAACTATTTTATATCAACCATTGTACCACGCAGCTGTACCCTTGGTGCCCCTCCCGGACCCCGCATCATAAATGAAGGAGTATTTTGTTCAATTGTAATTCTAACTACACCATTGAACTCCGAAAATTTACATGCAATTATCTGACCTCCAAGACTCTCTTCAACAAAACGAGCTGTTAATTCCAATGTCGAATCATCAGTCCAGGAATAACTTGCAGCTGCATCAACTGATGACTGAGGTATAGTATAATTTGCATCAACTGATTTTGATGAAGCATTGCGCAAGGGAGCCAGTAAAGATGTTAGTGGTGATTTAATTGTCTTCCAGCTTCCCGATCCTGCTTTAAATACAGAGATCTGGTTATCTCTTTTTATGGCAAAACTACATCCGTCGTTATTAAAAGCAAAATATACCGATTGAATTTTGTAATCATTATCATCTATAATAAATTCCTTTCCTGATATCTTTGTTTCAAATCCGGATTTTGTTAATTGAGAAACCGATGCCTTTACGGTGAGATCCGATTGTCTCTTTAGTAACTCATTATAGGAATCCTGGTTTTTGGTTAGTGATGAATTGGATTTAATTGCCGGTATAAGATAATCATGTACCAGGTTCAACTCATCCTGTGTATTTCTTGCATTTGCAGTTAAAACGACCACTGCATCCTTATCAGGTATCAGAACAACAAATTGACCTCCCATTCCATCCAGACGAACTGTATTGTTCCTGCCTCGCCACATCTGATAGCAGTATCCCTGTGTCCAGTCATTTTTATCTTTGGGTAGTCTATCTGAACCACCATTACTCTCAATTTTAAATGAAGTGGCTTCTTTTACCCATTCTTTAGGTATTAGCTGCTTATTATTCCAGGCACCCTGCTGCAACAATAATTGCCCGAATTTCGCTAGATCTTCAGATCGAAGTCTCAGACCGATCATGCCCAGATTTATTCCCTGGGGATTAAGATCCCAGTCAGCGCCACGGATCCCCAATGGCTTGAAAATCCTTGGCTGCAGGTAATCAAACAGTGTCTGCCCGGTGACTTGCTGAACGATTGCTGATAACATAAACGAAGCCATATTATTATACATGAAAACAGTCCCCGGTTTATGAACCGGTTTGGTGCTAAGGAACGTAGTTATCCAATCACCATTATTTCCCATCGATCTGGGTTCAGGATCCTGGCCTACTGACATTGTTATAAGATTCTCAACTGTCAGTTCTTTTATATATTCACTCATTGAATCCGGCAGTGAATAAGGGAAGAAAGAAATAACTTTATCCGTCAGCTTCAGCCTGTTTTCCGATACTGCAAGGCCAATTCCTGTTGCAGTGAAAGTTTTACTGGCAGAGTACAACAAATGCTTATTATCCGGTCCGAACGGTTTCCACCAGCCCTCAGCTATTACCTTACCATGCCTGAGAAACATAAAACTGTGTAATTCCACCCTGCTCGCTGTGTCAACAGCATTCAGAAAATCGATTATTCCTGAAGAAGATACACCCTCTGATTCAGGAGTACTTCTAGGTAATTTATCAGTAGCTTGCCCTGAAAGTACAGATGTTAAAGCCGAGCTTATTAATACTATCAGAGCTATCGGAATTACAATTCTTTTAATATTACGCATAATTTCTATAATTAAAAATTTATTTTTTACAATGTCCATCCCTCCCGGTATTCATAATGGAAATAATCGTTTGCCTCCGGCAGGTTTGTAACCCTCATATTTGCACTGTCATATTCCAGTGTGGTATTAGATCCTTTGGTAAGAAGAGCAATGTTTGTTAACAACATTATCTCCGTTACTTTTGATCCCCAGGAGAAATCGCTGACTGCTTTCCTGTTGTTCAATATTGCGTCTACCCAGTCTTCATAAATATTTTTAGTTCTCGGCATCCATGGTGTAACACCTTCAAAATCCTTATTAATCGGAACCAGCTCAGGTTTTTGCCCATGGCTTCCATGCATAATAATACCCTTATCACCAATATAAGTAATATCCTTTACAGCGCGTCCGGGTTCAAGTTGTGAAGGACGGGGAGGTCTCAGGCCACCGTCACACCATGTCACTTTCACCGGGGGCATATAGCCGATACCAGGTGTAAAACGTTCGGCAAATTCGTATATAACCCAGGTAGATTGTGGCAGGAATTCCTTGCTGAAAGGTGAGGAGGTTGCCTGTATTTTTACCGGATAATCAAGGTTGAGCGCCCATAGAGGTGCATCAAAAATGTGTGCACCCATGTCGCCCATAGCACCGGTACCATAATCCCATAATCCACGCCAGTTATTTATAACTACCGGATTATAAGGTTTATTTGGAGCAGGTCCTAACCACAGGTCATAATTCAGGGTTTTAGGTACTTCCAGTTCTTCCGGACGTGGAAGATTTCCCTGAGGCCAGCCAGGACGGTCTGTTGACAAATATATTTCGTGTATGTTACCGATTACACCTGATTGCAGCCATTCAGCAGTTATTCTGGTACCTTCCTGCGCATGACCCTGGTTCCCCATCTGTGTTACAACATCATATTCCTTTGCAAGTTTTGCCAGAGTACGTGCTTCAGTGATTGTCTTGGTCAAAGGTTTTTCACAGTAAACATGTTTTTTCTCTCTGATAAAATGTGCAGCAATCGTGGCATGTGTATGGTCGGGTGTTGAAATAAGAACACCATCAATCGATTTCTCCTTTTCAAGCAGCTCCCGCCAGTTCTGATATGTTTTTGCTTTCGGGTAGCTCTTGGCGTTATATTCAAGCCTGTTGGCTTCCACATCGCATAACGCATAAATATTGACTAATTTTCCCGTTGCGGTATAAACTCCGTAAGATGCTTCCATAGCACGCATGGCGGCAGGATCCATTCTGGGCATAGCCCTAAAAGAAGGCATCGAACCGTCAGGATTTCGAACCGTACGTCCGGCCAGATAATCAGCTAATTGTTCACTTGTATAGGGATAGGGTAATCTGCCTCCTCTTGACGGAGCCTGAACATCCGGAACGTCAGGTTCTGCTATCCCCCTGAGATTCTGAGATCCTCTGTTCCCGACACCTATCGCAGCAATATTAAGCAGATCGCTAGGTTGTTTATAACCTGAGCCGGCAATTACATGTCGCGGTACAATAGTAAATGCAGCAGTCGCAGTACCCAACTGACCTACAAATTTCCTTCTTGAAAGAGTATTTTGTTTTTTATTTCCCATGTCGTAATTCAATTTTTAGACCTTGTCAGTATTTTAATTATGGTATTTAAACAGCAATGGATGTATTTATTATAAAAACTATAATTCTCTTATCCAGATATTTCTGAAAGCTAAAGTACCACTATGTCTTTGTAACGTGAGGGGAGCCGGACCATGTGCCTTGACGATATACTTAGGGATACCCGGCGAAACCGTTGGCCCCTGTATTTCCACGTTGTTCTGTATTAAAACTCCATTGTGAAAAATTGTTGTTCTCGGAGGTGTAAAAAAGGTAGAATCATTTTTAAAACGGGGAGCCGTATAAATAATATCAAAGCTCTGCCACTCACCCGGTTTTCTGCTCACGTTTACCAGTGGGGCGTATTGCATATATACTGCACCTGCCTGACCATTCTTATAGGTACGGTTATTATAACTGTCAAGTATCTGTATTTCATAGTTCCCCTGTATCACTACTCCGCTATTTCCTCTACCTTGTCCTTCACCGGTAACTACCGAGGGCGTTCTCCATTCAATGTGCAACTGGAAATCTTCAAAACTGCGTTTTGTTGTTAATGAACCTGAACGCTGGCCCGATTCCATTGCACCATCCTTTATAATCCAGGTGACAGCAGGTTTTACGCTTGGTGCTCTGCCAAATCCCCATTCAGATTCTTCCCATTCTTTATTAATGTCCGTACCGTCAAATAAAATAATTGCATCGGAGGGAGGATCACTGTTAGATGCACCTGGTTGTATAATTGTCACTTCCGGGTCCATTATATGTTTTATATCTGTGAGAAACATGTTTTTCTGCCAGGATGATAAGGAATCATACAGGTTTTGCAGTCTCGTAAAAGCTGCTTGTTGTTCCGGCGATGATCTTGGAAATTGCGCAAAGCTTACAGCGCAAGAAAACAGCATTATAATAAATAAATTAAGGTGTTTCATGGTTTGAATAATTAAAAAGATTAACGTTCAATAACTTTTATTTTATGTTGCAGAGAATTTACGAACTTTTAGTATCAGACTCAAATCACCTTAATTAATGGCAGATGATTGCACAGGACAAAATACAATATTTATCAAAATAAAGAGGGTGTCTTCATCAGGACATATTTCAAGACACCCTCTTCCCAATCCATTATTTTTTACAAATCATAGTTCACTTCAGGTATTAATACCCCGGATTCTGTGACAGATTTGAGTTTAGATTTAAAACATTTTGTGGTATTGGTAGTACAGTAGTATGTCCGTCTGCATCATATACCCACGGAGCAGCCACATTTGCATGAGGACAACCAACATATTTATCAACTGTAGCTTCCGTGTACTCGCCAAAACGTATCAAATCTTCACGGCGCCAGGATTCCCACGCCAATTCCAATCCGCGTTCATCGAGTATCGCCTGAGCATCGACTGAAGTTCTCGGTGTTGCGCCAACACGGGCACGGACTTGATTTATAAGTGTAAGTGCATTTGCATCATCTCCATTACGATAATAGGCTTCGGCAGCAAGTAAAAGCGCATCAGCATACCGGTATACAACAATATCGGCGTCTGTGTCAGAATGGAAAAAATTGATAGCATTGGGATCGAACTCGACTTTCCTTAAGCGGGCGCCGCCCCACTTCATAATATATAATCCTACTAAATCACCATAATCTTCAGTGTTATAATCAGGACGGGCAAGGAACGGCAAATATTCTCCATAAGGTTTGTAATTTTCAGATACGCCGGAAGGTACAGGTGCGCCGTTTTTGCCATAAACGGGGCCCCACCAGAAACTCAAATCCCAACGGGGATCTGCATTTGAAAAATCATAGGTACTATCAGCTGGATCAAAAGTACCACCAAACAGATAAGCACACTTTACAGTTGCACACGGACCATTAGCGCCGAAACCTCCTATAGCAGAAGCATGTGAGTAATGTGTAGTCATCAGAGGAATGGATAGCCAATGTTTTATAGTAGTTTTGTCATTAGGACGAACCCAGATCAGTTCTCCATTACCATCATTTCCTACATTAAACATGGCTTTAAAATCGGATGATAATACATACCCGGATGAAGCAAGTTTTTCCTGACAATAAATAACCGTTTCCCAGGCATTGCGTGTTACACCGTCAAGCGTAATATCTATAGCTTTCCCGGCATCTGTTACAAATGATTCAACGGCACTGACACCACCGGTAAATTTTCCGTCGTCCCAGGTATCTCTCGACCATACAGGTGAATTGATAGCCAGTTTTGCCATCATCATATAACCGACATCTTTGGTTATTCTGCCATAAAATTCGGTACTGGGATCAGGAGACCTGCCTACCGGAAGATCCGGAATGATGGCAGCTAGTTCGTCACGAACGAATTCATAAACCTGGCTTCGGGTTGACTGAACAATGCCTGACATTGCAGTAGAAGTGGATGTTACAATAGGAACCCTTGCAAAATTATTCAGGGCAAGCATATAATAATATGCCCGCATTGCCTTAATTTCGGATATATAATCAGCCAGGTAATCGCCACCTCCGGCATCAACAAGACCCTGAAGCTTCTCAGTTGATCTGTTACATAAACCAATCATTTTGTAAATATCATTCCATACCACCAGAAAATCACTGAAATCAGCTCCCCAGGCGTGGAAAAAATTGTTTTGATGGAGTCCGCCATCAACCCAGTCTCCCTGACGACCGGGAATCATGCCAAGGTCCGCACTGAGTTCCTGATTTCTGTAATAATAACCATAAGCAAAACCCTGATCGTCACCAAAAAAACCAATATTTCCCGTTTCGAGGTAAAGAGATGCCACTGTATTTATATATACAAGCGTTGGAGTACTGTATGCTTCCAGCTCATCAATCTGGCTATAAGGAGTCTCTTTAAGAAAATCCGAACAGCCGAAATTCGCTAATATAAGTACTATACTTAAAGTAATTAATATTTTTTTCATATCTATATATCTTTAAAAGTAAATAAATAAGACAAATACTAGAACGTAAACGAAAGCTGAACAGTATAAGTCCGTAAAATTGGATAGATATTACGAGCGTCTACACCCCCGGTAAGAGGATCAGTGTTAATCAAAGGAGTCAGGCCGCTATATTTCGTAAACGTTATAACATTATTGCATGAGAGTGCGATGCGTGCACTCGAGACACCCTTCAGTTTACTTGTTGGAATGTTGTATCCCAAAGTAATGTATTCAACATTTGTATAGTCGCCTTTTTCCAACCAGTATGAGCTGTGAATAACCTGGTAAATTGACAACCCGGGGGCGGTTTTTAACACATTGTATGAGGGAAATTGATTGAGGTTATTCAGTGACAGGGATGTATAATTATAAATCAAATGTCCGAATGCACCCCTGAGTTGTGTTGACAAATCAAATTTCTGATACCTCAGCTGCAAATTCAGGCTTGCTGTTACTTTTGGTGTCACCTGACCCTGGATTGCACGGTCCGCGTTATCTCCCTGATCTATACCTTCAACACCATCAATATCTTCGAAAGCGTATGTTTTCTTACCATCAGCATCAACATCAAATCCGGCATGTACAGGTAAACGGAATAAGCCTACGGGTTGTCCTTCAGCCATATAGGTTACATTGGTGTTTGAAGTATGTCCTGCTCCCCCGGCTCCTTGAAGAGGAATCCACAGGGGTGTTGTAAGTTCTTCACCCTTATAAGTGCCATGTATTGAAACGAGCTCGTTTTTCTGAAATGCTATATTACCTCCGATATTCAATCCCCAATCTGCACTCCTTATAGCTTCACCTGATAGAGTTACCTCAACTCCCGTATTAGTCATTTCTCCTATATTTGCAAGCAGATCACTGTAAGAAAAAGGAGGAACCGGTACCTGATATCTGTAAAGAAGGTCCTTAGTAGTTGATTGATAATAGTCAAATGTACCTCTCAAACGATTATTCAACATGGTAAAATCCAATCCGACATCAAATGTGTATTTTGTCTCCCATTTAAGATCAGGATTTTCATTTTGCTGGTAACCATAACTAACCACATCTTTACCACCATATGAGGTAACTCCGGCAGGTCCCTCAAGTTCCAGAGAATTATAGGGTAAAATCAGATCCTGATTACCTGTTATACCATAACTAACACGTAGTTTCAGATTAGAGATCAGGTTCTGACTTTTCATAAAGTCTTCATTGGTTACAAGCCAGGCAGCGGATGCCGACGGGAAAAAGCCCCATTTATTATTTGCACCGAGTTTTGAGGAACCATCGGCCCGGGCATTCAATGTCACAACATATTTTTCATTAAACATGTAGTTTACACGAGCCATATATGAAAGAATATTGTTCTTCCTGGCATTTGATGTGACATTTCCATAGCTGAGATTTGATCCTGACTGGAAATTGTTGTATCTTGGAACATTGGTTTCAAAACCACTGACAACTGCCTGGTCCCAGTAAGTAAAATATGACTGACCTTCCATCAATGCTAAAACGTTAATTGAATGTTTCCCGATATCTCTCATAAAGGTTAACTGTACGTTTCCCAGCCAATTTCTTTCAAACGTATTTCTCACAGTAGCTTGACCCCTGCCGCCACTTAATTGCTGATAATGATCATTGGGTGTATATTGCTTTCGTACTGTATTATTTTGATCAAATGATCCGAATGCACTTAATGTAAGTCCCTTAATGATCGTTAAAGAGGCTCTGCCACTTGGCATGATACGGTTGGATTCTCTATGATCCTCAATTTCCGACGCTTCCCCCGGATGAGTTGCCATTGAAGCATTGGGATCAAAATCCCAATAACCTGTTGTAGTATTTCTGTGGGAAGGGAATGTAGGATTATAATTACATGCTGAGGTCCAAATTGCGTTTATTGGATCATGTCTGTCAGTATAAAATGCCATAATATTCAATTCAAGCTTCATTTTATCTCCAAGGCCCGTCTGACTACCATTAAAACGCACAGAGTAAGTTGTATTGTCTGATTTGCGAACCTGGCCAATCCTGCTGTTTACACCAATTGAGGCAAGCATATTCGATTTTGCAGTGCCCTGGGTAAACGTAAGAGTATGGTTGTTTTGTGATACAAAATCATTCTGTATCCAGTCGATCCAATCTGTATTGGCTCCCATATCATTACCTGCGCTGGCGAACTTAGTTACATTAAGGTCTCTCCACTCAGCTGCAGATAATACTTCAAGGTTTTTATAAGCCTGACTATAACCAAACTGGCCGGTATAGGATAAATTGCCAATACCTTCTTTGCCTTTTCTGGTTGTCGCAATAATGACACCTGCTGCTCCGCGTGAACCATACTGTGCAGTTTCTGAGGCATCTTTCAGAATAGTAATCTCCTCAATGTCTTGTGATGACATATTATTAAGCATTGTAATTGAACCATATGCACCATCAATAATAACCAAAGGATCATTGCCTCCTGATAATGAATTGATACCACGCAGACGTACTCTCGGATCATCATTGACATTGCCTCCGTTTTGTGAAATTACCAAACCTGCTACTTTTCCACGAATAGCATCGATGGGGGTTGCAACATAACCGCTGTTCATATCCTCGTTTCGTATGCGTTCAACTGCTCCCGATATGGAACGTTTATTACCAGTAGCATAACCGATAACAACAATTTCACCCAATTTTAGTACATCCTCCTGAAGAGTTATGTCTAAATGTGTTTTTCCGGCTACCGGAACTTCCTGGGTAATATAACCAATATAGGAAATTACTAATACATCTTCGTCCCTTACATCAATTGAAAAATTCCCGTTTGCATCAGTAAGAATACCCTGGCTGGTTCCCTTAACAGCAATTGTTACACCTGCAAGCGGGGAACCATCTTCTGCTAAAACAGTTGCACTTAACCTGTTTTGGGCAAAAGAATTCACGCTAAACATCACAAAAAACATTGTGCACATTAGCATCTTAATAGAATCTCGAAATTTCTTTTTCATAGTATGTCATTTAGGTTGATAAATAATTGTAGTTAATTACAATAATTGAAATCTATTATTATGCAAATTCCTAAATAATCCTTCATCTCAGGTTAGAAAATCTAATCAAAAGAGTGTATAAAACAACTCATTTAACAATTCTGCCACTTTGCCCGGGCAATGCTTTATAGTGCTGTTAAAAAAGAGAAACAGGACTATCAGACGTCAAATTAGGTTAATTTATAACATTACACTTTTTTGACTAGATTTTCTAACCTGAAATAACAAATAATTTACGAATTATGTAATATATATTATATTCAATTTGATTTTAAACAATAAAAACTGCAGTAACAATTGTGGTGTAATATTGTATTTCTTCATTAATGATAATTATTAATGACTTATTTATTAATCTGTTGCAACAATAGACTATATTTATTAATTTTATTGAGAATATCCCTGATTAACAACTTTCTCAAAAAAACATAATGTTAAATAACTAAATTCCTATGGAAAAGAAAGTCTATTCAAAGTTCATTGTTCTTTTAAACTTTGCATTGATAAGCAATATTATTAATGCACAGGAAACTGTAATTAAACTATGGGACGGACCAGCCCCCGGATCCGAAAAATGGACACAAAAAGAGACTTCTATTGAATACCTGTCTCCTTTCTGGAATGAGAAAAATGTTGCCATGTTTAATATTGTTGAACCTACGCTGACAGTTTTCTTACCTGCTCCTGAGAAAGCTGCCGGCATAGCTGTAATTGTTTGCCCGGGTGGTGGATTTACGGCACTATCGTGGGATACTGAAGGTCCGAATGTAGCTCAGAAACTGGCTGAACTAGGTATCACAGCATTTGTTCTTAAATACCGTGTAGGTTATTCTGGCGGAACCCGTGAAGAAGTTAATTTAATTTGCCAAAGTTCATATGGCGGGCAACAGAGAACACCTGAAGTTATGGAATTGATAAAAAAGAATACAGAGATTTCTCAATCAATATCTGCTGGTTTTGAGAAACAAGATACTGCTACCCTTAAAATGAGTAAGGAAGTTCTCAGGTCTATCGGCAACATAATAAAGATGGCGGCAAATGATGGCAGACGTGCTATCGAATATGTGCGTGAGAATGCGGATAAATGGAACATAAATCCCAATAAGATTGGCATAATGGGATTTTCTGCCGGTGGTATGTTATCTCTTGAAGTGGCTTTTAACCACACAGAAAAAAGTAGACCTGATTTTATCGGTATAATTTATGGTTCAATGGGTTTCGCAGGTGTGCCTGACGATCCGATGCCTATGTTTATGGCATCCAGTCAGAACGAAGCCACAGGTGGAGCTGCTGCGCTTTACGCATCATGGTGCGATGCAAAACTTCCGGCCGAGATACATTCCTTTGCAGATTCAAGACATGGATTCGGTTACAGGAAGAACGGTGATTCAGTAAATATCTGGATCGAATTGTATTACAACTTCCTGAAGAAAACAGGTTTTATTGAATAGTTAATCCACTTAAAAGAACATTTACTTTATACTGATACTATCAAATTAAGGATCAAAATTTATATGGATATACTAAACGTGAGTATCTATTATCAGTAAAGTGATTAGAAAAATTCAAATAATTCTTACTAATAAATCTATAAAAAATGAAAGTATTTAAAATTATTCTTCTCTTTTCCCTTGGCATTTTACTTTTTTCTTGCAAAGAAAAGCCATTATCAATAATAATTGATACTGAAAATGGACAAGTTGAAGGAGTCCAGGAAAACGGATTTATGAGTTTTAAGGGGATTCCGTTTGCCGCTCCGCCAGTTGGAGAATTACGCTGGAAAGATCCTCAGCCTGTTGAACCCTGGGAGGATGTTTTGAAAGCCGATACATTTGCCTGTGGTTGCTCGCAAGCGCAAAATCTGAGACCACAGGGGGAAGATTGCCTTTATCTGAATATCTGGACACCTGCAACCTATGCAAGTGAGAA
>CAZHRV010000113.1:0-3202 GCA_964535035.1 uncultured Rikenellaceae bacterium | reverse complement strand
CCCATATAATCTTATCCCAGGGCGGATAGCATTAACAAACAGCATAGTATATTTATTAATTGTAACTTTGGAATGGGTATTAACAAAAATGGACATATTTTGTTTAATGGATAACACGAGTTAATGATTATGACACTTTTGTTGATTATCGATATGCAGAATGATTTCTGCAGACCCTCCGGGGCTTTGTATGTGAAGGGTGCAGAAAAGGATGTATCAAGGTTAGGAACTTTTATTACGAGATATCCTGAAAGACTTGATCATATCATCATGACACAGGATAATCATCATGTTATTGATATTTCTCATTCTGTATTCTGGGAAGATCGTAAAGGAAATCCACCGGCAGCTTTCACGGAAATATATACAGATGACATTGAAAAAGGCACCTGGAGACCTCGTTTTGAAAAAGAAAAGGCCGTTGAATATATCAGAAATCTTGAAAATCAGGGGGAATTTCCACATGTTGTATGGCCTGAACACTGTATCATCGGATCGTACGGTGCTGCGATCGTTGATGAGATCATGGAACCAGTCAAAATCTGGGCCCGGAAGGGAAGATATTTTGATATCGTGATCAAAGGAACAAATCCTCTTACAGAACATTTTGGAGCGCTGATGGCAAATGTTCCGATAGGGGGTAGCCCTGAGACTCAGTTAAATACGGAATTAGTCAGAAAATTACAGCTTTTCGATACCATTCTGATAGCCGGTGAGGCCAAAAGCCACTGTGTGGCAACCACTGTCAAACAGATGCTGAATATTGATGGTATTGCCCAAAAACTAGTTATCCTGGAAGACTGTATGTCGGATGTAACGGGTTTTGAGACTCTTGCTCAGCCGATTTATAAAAAGGCAAGGAGGGATGGTGTAAGATTCACTTTAAGTACGGAGTGGTTTAGATAAAGATTTCTTAAGCTTTCATTTATACCTGCATTATGATCCTGAATCATTTCACCGACAATGACCTGTACAAGTTCACTACTATGAATGCCATTCAGAAGTTATATCCTGAAGCAATGGTCAGATACAGTTTTATAGACCGTGGTCATACGGTATTCCCGGATGGATTTGCCCGTGAATTGCGAAAAGAAGTCAACCGATTTGCAGAAATTGCTCTGAGTAAAGATGAAGAACAATTCCTGATCTCACGATGTTATTACTTCGATCATGTATTCATTGATCTGCTAAAAGGGTTTCGATATGATCCCGATGAGGTAATAATAGAGCAGCAGAAGGGCAGCCTCAAGGTTGAAATTGAGGGTTTATGGTACAGGACTGTACTCTGGGAAGTGCCTTTACTGGCTTTGATATCAGAGCTTTTCTTTATAATGGCAGGTAATAAACCGTGTGATACGGAAGCAAAAGCTGCTGAAAAAGCAGTAAGGTTAGCTGAAATGAAAGCTGAATATTCCGACTTTGGCACAAGGCGTCGATTTTCATTTGATGTGCATGACCGTGTGATAAAAACCCTGAAAAATAATTCACAGGAGTTTTTCAGGGGAACAAGTAATGTGTTTCTTGCCATGAAACACGACCTTATTCCTATAGGTACACATCCTCATGAATGGTTTATGTTCCATGCCTCACGCTATGGTTATCGTTCTGCAAATGCGAAGGCACTTGATGCCTGGGTGAATATTTATAAGGGGGATCTCGGAATTGCCCTGAGTGATACTTTCACATCAGATAATTTCTTTGACTGTTTTTCAATATTGCATGCAAAACTGTTTGACGGCATTAGGCATGATAGCGGTGATCCGTTGGAATTCACAGAAAAAGTGATAGCGTTTTATAAAAACAAACGAATCGATCCTGCAACAAAAACAATTGTCTTCAGTGATGCACTTAACCTTGACAGGATATCGAAAATCAGGAAACATGTAAGAAGTAGAATACATGATGTTTATGGTATAGGGACATATCTGACTAATGATGTCGGTGTTAAACCTTTGAACATCGTTATTAAGATTACCGGTTCCAGACCTGATACGGGTGGAGATTTTCATCCTGTGATCAAATTATCTGATGATCCGGAAAAACAGACCGGCAACCCGGATGAAATTAAATTGTGCAGAGCTGTTTTAAACCTGGGGATTACTACCTGAATTTCTGAAAACCGGCATTAAGGGATCTATGAAATCATTTCGCTTTCCGGAAGCCCGAATTGTTCTTTCATTTCGATACCGAAGATTTTCAGCTCATTTATAACAGGATTATAGATCTCAGGAGCTACCGGCCTGTAAACACCAGTAAGATTGATCTTTTTCTCAAGGATCATCTTAACGGCGATAGATGCCGGCAGTGCAACAGTTCTTGCAATAGCAGTGTTCGTGGATGGTGATCCGAAATCAAGCATGGACGACTTAATAACCTCTTTTTTCCCATCGGCCCGGGAAGCAAGGAAAATGTGCTGCATTACTACCATATCCCTCTCGTCGGCTGATAGTGACATACGGCTTATCATCCTGTTTGAGGTTATCTCAAACGGGGTCGTTACGGAATATTCAAGGAGCTCGTCACTGAAAAAACCCAGAAATTCAAGTGATTTAACAGGAACAGCGTCTTCGCTTACGCCAAGCTTTGCTGCCACGGCTTTTTTCAGGTCTCCGGTTAATATTTCTGCCTGTTCAGCAATGAATCCGGCATAGCTCATTCCACTGTAATCCTTTGGTGTATCATCTATCATATTAAGCATCTTCATTGCATCAAGAGTCTCACACCACCCTTTATAACGGAATGTTCCCCTGTACATCGTTACAGCTTCGGATATCCCGTAAATATCAATATAACTTATGGAATCCCTGTTAGGATAAACTTCAAGATCTCCCACGCCTGGAAAATCATAACTGAACCTGTCTTTAAAAAGATTAACTGGTTCTATAAAGACCTTTTTCCCTTTTTTCAGATAAAGAGCGTTGTTTTTGCCGGCCATTACAACTCCTTTAGGGCTCCACGAGAACTTATATTTCAACGGATTATCTGCAGCTTCAGGAGCAGGAAGAGCGCCGCACAGGGAATAGAATTGCTCAACTTTGCCGTTATTATCATGGATATGATCGATTATCTTCATAGCTGTCATATGATCAATGCCCGGATCAAGTCCCATTTCGTTAAGCAGCAGTACGCCGGCTTTTTTTGCCTCCTCATCAAGAGCCAGCATTTCAGTCTGAACATATGAAGTTGTAACCAGAGGTTTTGA
>CAZHRV010000112.1:0-11827 GCA_964535035.1 uncultured Rikenellaceae bacterium | reverse complement strand
CTGCGCGAACTCACGCAGGCTTCGCCTCCACGATTGCCATTCGTGAGCAGTTAACGGGGAAATGTATGATACACTCCTTATACCTGCCTGATTTAGTGTATCCGCAGCTGCCTTGATGCCATCGGCACCACGTTCACGGCTCCCAAAACTCATAAATACCAATTTGACCTTCTCTTTGTCGGTTATGTCGGCCGGGATTATGGTGCCGCCGCTGAACAGCCCTATATGGGAGAACTTATCGAGATGAGCCAGTGTTACCTGTCTGGTCACCCCGGCACCCATTGAAAGTCCTGCCATAGCTCGATAAGACTGATCGGTCAGCGTACGGTAGTTACTGTCAATCCAGGGTATCAGATCGTTGATCATAAGCTCTTCGTATGTACTATTCCTCATGCGGGGACGTGGAGCTGCAGGTGCAGTTTGTCCGGTCGGCGCTCCCTGTCCGGCAGTTGCAGGGCGTTGTCCGGCTGGAGCTCCCTGTCCTGGTGCGGCAGGTCGCATTTGGCGTGGCTGAGGTGGAGTTTCCCCTGGTTTATATGCAGCACTGGTTTCCATAACAACTATAAAGGGTTTGGCTTTCCCCTCGTCAATCAGGTTGTCAAGTATTACATTGGTCCGTCCCATTTCAATCCATACCCTCTGATCCTCGCCGCCGCCGTGCTGTAAGTAAAGCACCGGGTAACGGGCTGAAGTATTTTTCTCATAATCGGGAGGCGTGTAAATGTAAACCTGACGCCATGCATCGGTAGTTCTGGAAAAGTAATTCTTAATTAGCACTTTGCCATGCGGAACATCTTTTATCTCATAAAAACTTCCATCCGGATCGGGAATTTCAAAGCCATTGCACATATGGCTATAGCCGATAAATCCGTCGGTAGCCGGATCGAGTACGATAGCGCTGTCAACGATCATCCAGTAGTTGTGATAACCCATGTCCTGCGGTTCACTGGTGTATGTCCACACTCCGGCTGTGTCTTTAACCATATCAAACGGAACGTTGACGATTGAAACCTGCACTTTATGAGCATCGGGAGCCCTAAAACGGAAGGTAACCCTCGAATCGGCTTCAATTCGGGGAAACTGAGCTCCAGAAAGATTGTATGGTGAAGGATGTGCTTCAAAAGCAGCATCAGGTTTGTTTGAATCCTTACAGGACTGGATTAAACAAATTCCACCAACTGACATGACCATCAGTAAAATAAATAATTGTGTTTTTCTCATTTCATAACCTCCTTAAAAATTTAATTTAAAATGTAATTTAACTAATATAGTTTTATTTTTTGAATCCTGAAACAAAAGCGGTGCGAATCATCTAATAAATCAGGTTTATTAATAAATACTATTACCTGCAAATCCATATTCCATATTAGGGTATTATACTCACTATAACCCGCTTATATCTTGTTAACGGTGGCGTCCCCTTATCAGTGACTCTTAAGATGAAATGGACAGTTTCATTTTTTTTAACCACCGGAGCTTTTATATAAAAAATCCTGTAAAGGTTTTCTGCCAGGTCAAATCGTATTGTTTTCTTATACGAGCCAGCCTCCGGATACTGAAACCATAAGTAACTTAAATTATCCCCATCCGGATCAGCGGTACCACTTGCATCCAGCCTGAAAATATCACCTGATTTTATGGTTATCTGGTCAGGATGACCCAAAGCAGGAACCGGCGGATGATTGGATTCCTGATATGGTTTAGTGGTCCAGTCCATTCTGGCGGCAAAATCATTCTGAAAATCTTCTCTCCAGCGAAATAAAGTAGCCTTATTATTGTTGAAAGTTACTGTATCCCTTCGGATAGCCCGTCCATATTCATTAAATACATACGGTACAAATCTGTCGACTGCATTAGTCCAAATTGCCCGTGGTTCCGGCTCAACAGGTACACCACCGGTGAATCCTGCGGTATCCAGCGATGAATATTCAGGCCGGTACAGTTCATAACGGCCTCCCCAGCCACCCCAGTCGGGATGTTCCGGATTGTTCAATCCGTTTGGAATTAATGGAAACCAGGATGGCGTATCTCCTTCCATCCCATAAGCTACATCAGGATAAATGGCACCAAGCAGGCCATGATTTTGTTGAATATTTTGTGCCAGCCAGCGATTGCTTATAATTTCATTATTTATTCCCGGAAAGAACAGATGAATTGCATTCCATGTTGAGCTTCCGTAACCACCCGGGCTTACAATATAGAACAGATCCGGAAAATTTTTCCTAATCCAGATGCCGCTGTCATCCTGATCGGAAATTGTATAAATCCTTAGTTTGGCAATTAATTTCCGAACCTCTGTTTCATTTCTTGTCTTTCTGATTTTATACAATGCCTGAGCAAGAGTATTGGGCCCTCCCCAAACACATATCCATACCGGCCGATCATCATTTTCTTCAATGACTTTTAAAATCCATTCCGAACCTTCAGAGTCTTTCCCATCACCAACTCCGTTCATTCCATATTCCGGCAAGCCCTGCTTTACAAGTAGTAACAGCGAGTCAGCATCAGGGAAACCTTCCTCATGTCTGTTAAGGTTCGTCTGGACCTTACCATAAGTTCGGATAACTCTCTGGATAGTCTCAGGGTGAACTTCGGTTTTTTGATGCGTAGAAGTAGTGGCAATTAATCCCTTAATGTCAATAACATTGGAATATAATAGTAATCGGATCAAAGATTGAGTATCGTCAGGATCAGCCTCAATATCTGTCAGTATAATTACCCTGCTCTTTTGATCTTCCCTGGCGCTAATAAACGGGCAGAAGAATATCAACAAGAATAATGTAAATACAAAATGAATTTTCCCGGATGGATTGAATCTCATGTTACTTATTAAATTACAATAATTCAGTTATAACTTTTCTTGATATACCGTAGTATGAATAACCAGGAGTCTTCAGGATTTATGAACCGTTCAATTACTCTGAGCCGGTAGTTTTCTATAGGGTTCAAGTTGATTTTTAAATTTGATAATCAGCTCTTTCAGAGCTTTAAGATTAACTTCCCCCTTCCGCATCATATCAACTTCCCAGGTGGGTGGAATTCTCATTGCAGTAAGTTCTCCCGCTTCTAACAGGTGAGCAGAGGTTTCTGCAAGATCCAATCCGTCTTTCCATGTTCCTGCAGGATCTTTAAGCCACTTATTACTCTCATCTATCACCTTTGTGACCCAACCTTCTTTGTCTGGATCAGCCAGAAGTATATCCGGGGTCCGTTTACGGAAAAATCCCATAATTGCTGCGGCAATAGATGGATCACGAACGCTCCCGTCTTCATAAAAAACACCGTGGACAGTTCCCCATCCTTTACGGACAATCATCAGTTCCCAGATATACCATCCAACTTTTGCATTCATATGTTCCTGAAGGGTAATATCGTAAGGATTTGCACGTGCAATACAGCCTATCTCTCCATTTATCAGGGGCTTATTTACTTTTGCAGCAAATTCCTTTGCACGGTTAATTGTATCCCTGATCTCTTCCCTGGTTTGCATATAATCGTGAAACTGAAGTACGTCGACATAATCTGCCAGCCTGATCATACCTTCAACAAAAGCCATCCCGATCGTGACGGGAGTTTCAGGATCAAGCTCGTGAAATGTTTTCGCCATGAATTTACAGTTCTCAAAATTCCTCATCACCCTCTCCCTGGGAGTTGGCGGCCAGTCCGGTTCATTCATGACATCCCAGAAAGAAAGTCCGGGTTCATCGGAAATAGCATCAACCAGGAATCTGGCCCAATTCCTCCCAAGATAACGTTGTGTTGTATCTCTCATCCATGGTCCGCCTTGAAGTACAGGCATAACTCCTATATTCCTTTTATGACATTCACGTACAAAGTGTTTCAGTTTTGCCGGTAGAGCTACACTATCCTCTGTATAGACTGTATAGGGAACAAAAACACGTACCTGGTTAAGGTTGAGACTTTTAGCCAGATCAAGATCAAATTCTATCGCTGCAGTGTCATACCTGACCCAGCAGTCGATATGATGCCGTGGAGAAGCTACTCCTGCTGGAGTATAATTGAAACCTCTGATAAGAGAGGGATCCCCGGGTCCTGTAAAATCAAATCTTGAAACCTTTTTATCCAGGCAGGAGCATCCTGCAATTATAAGGATAGAGAAAAACAATGAGCTAATTACGGATTTTTTCATGCTTCAGGCAATTAATTGTTTGATGTTGAAGATAAAAAAATAAAGATGATTCTGACAATATTTCGTATAAAAATTCATAAATAATTGAAGTTAGTCTGGTTCCGGCCCTCTGCCTATATCGATGAAAAAACTTCAAACTCTGCGTTTTTTGCATTACTATAGAAAATCAATTATCTGTAAATTCCAGCAGCCCGAAACGTGCAGGTTGATGAACATCCAACCGTATGTTATATATCGGAAAGAGAGTTGATGTTGAACGGAATCTGTCATCCACAAAATTCCTGTCCTGCCGGACCGCCTGGAATGCCCATCTTACTCCTGCTTTAGGACGTGAAATAAAATTAAAATCACTAAATGCGGTAAAAGGAATTGCAAATTCCATTTGCCACATCTTATCCTTGTCTTTGTCATTATTTACTGTACCATCATACATCACTTCCACTTTATATACAGGATTATAAGACCTTATAAAGATAGTTCTGTTATTATAATACCTCCACAGTACTATATAGTCGTAAGGCGCTTTGGTTATATTAATTTCAAATCCAAAATGCATATACAGGCTGTCTGGAACAGGAACACAAAAGAACTCGGCACAATCGTCAAGATAAGGCCGTGCGTCAAAATTTTTTTCGCGTGCTGTAAGTGAGGTATCTTCGCATTCGTAAAACAGATATAGATTTTCATCATCCCATAGCATTCTGAATTTAGTTTTCTGTTTTTCGACAGGTTTATCTCCTCTGTAAAAATAATTAAAAGACCTGACTTCAGCATTCTTCCAGCTTGCTTCATCCATTTTGCCATCGACAATAATAGGATCCCTGGCTCTTAGAACTTTATATACTGGTTGTTGTCCTATTACGAGTTGTTTTTCAGTTTGAGAAAAGAGAGACAGACATGTGCCAAGATAAACTAAAACAGCAAAAATGCTTTTTAGTTTTGAATGATTAATGATTCTGTATTTCATACTTTATGAATTATTAATGATGAACGAATTTAATAATTTCCCGCAATATACCTCATAATTATCAATAGCGGTTCATTATCATTTTAACAATAAAAATGTTATATAATTCTCCTGTACTGAACTCACGTTATTTAAGAAATAAATAATATTTTTATGTAATATTATTTCAGTTTTCGATAACTCATTAAACCTAACCCAATGATAAGAATTTTAAACAGATCGTTCTTTGCGGTAATTACCCTCTGTTTTGTAATCACTTCCTGCACCAACAAACAGGTAAGCAATTCACTTCCCGGGAGTGTCCCGGAAGCTGAAGGAGTATCATCACAGGCTATAATTACTTTTCTTGACTCTGCCGCGACAAGCAAGCACGAGTTCCATAGTTTCATGTTTCTGAGGCATGGTAAGATTATTGCCGAAGGTTGGTGGAATCCTATCCGTCCCGATTTAAAACACACTCTATACTCAACCAGTAAAAGCTTTACATCTACGGCAGTAGGTCTTGCTGTTAAAGAAAAAAAGCTAAATATTGATGATAAAGTAATCTCATTCTTTCCGGAATCCTTACCTGATACAGTAAGTCCCTTTCTGGCTGAACTTAAAATAAAGGATTTGCTATCCATGTCAACAGGACAAAGGCGTGAGTCGTCAACAATGACAACCGGTTGGATTAAAGCATTTCTGGAGACGCCGGTTGATATCGAACCCGGAACAAAATACCGGTATAGTTCGATGGCCTCTTTCATGTTATCAGCTATTGTTCAGAAAGTAACAGGTGAAAAAGTAATTGACTACCTTACCCCAAGATTATTCGAACCACTTGGAATTGAAGGAGCCGACTGGGAAACAAACCCGGAGGGTATAAATACAGGCGGCTGGGGCCTCAGACTAAAGACTGGGGATCTGGCAAAATTCGGATTATTGTATCTTCAAAAAGGGAACTGGAACGGGAAGCAAATTCTGCCGAAACAATGGGTTGAAGAAGTTACCTCTCTTAAAATATATCAGAATCCCGATCTCTCCCAGTCACAAAGAGATTCTTCCAATGATTCGATGCAGGGATACTGTTACCAGTTCTGGCGTGCCCGGCATAATTCATACATGGCTAACGGAGCCTTTGGACAATTTGTACTGATAATGCCTGATAAGGATGCGATAGTCGTATTTACTGCAGAATCTTCTGATATATGGGGTGAACTGGACATGGTTTGGAAGTATCTGTATCCGGGAATCAGGGATGAAAGCCTGCCCGAAGATGAAAAGTCGGTTGCAGAACTGAAGCAAAGATTAGCATCTCTTGCACTTCCAATACCTCCAAAGGTCAATAATGACGCAATTAGTTCACAAATCTCAGGTAAAACCATCAGCCTTGCGGAGAATCAGAAACAAATTAAAAGCATGTCCATTCAATTTAAGGATGAGATGTGTATGCTTAATATAAAAACCGATACAGTATCTTATGATTTGTCGTTTGCTTCAGGAAGCTGGCAACTTGGAGAAACCACAATGCACGGACCAAATATATTCGCCCGTTCAATGGGAAATCTGGACGGATTGCCACCATTTAAAATTGCCGGTGCCTATACCTGGAAAGATGATCAGTCGCTCGAACTTACATTGCGCTTTATTGATTGTATGCATACTGAAAGAATTACTTTCGCTTTTGCTGATAACAACAAAGTACTTGTTGATATTAAGGACAGTAATTCCAACTGGAACAGAGGACCCGGTATTGAGGGAGTGATACAATAATTATTAACAACTCACTGATAGCTGTCTGGAAAAATTTCGGGGTACCTCTGCACCCGGGCGCTGAAAAGTATTACCGGGATGCCTTTATCCTGAGTATTGTAAAGGAATTCGGTTTGAAATCCATTTTGAATGAATTACTGAAGCCGGTGAATTCACTTGCAACAGGCGAAACTTTTTTAGGTTCTGCAAGGCTGCAATTAAGCATGAGAATTCGGTTCAGTTTTAAGAATTTTCTCTGGATTTTAAATATTTTTAACTGGAATACTCTTGTTATTTCCTTATATTGCAGGCTCCAAAATCAAAAATTCTGACATGAAGAAAAGATTTCTAAAAACAAATTTTCCGGTATTTGCCGGAGTAATGATAATTTTCTTTCTATCGGCAAATAAAACAGGTGAACCTGCAGGACAGATTCCAAAAAGTCCGATTTACCTGATTACTGCTTATTCTTTTGAAGAAAGAGCTGCTGATCTTGTTTCAAGGCTTACACTTGAAGAAAAGGAAAGCCTTCTTGGTAACAGTATGGCAGCAGTTCCGCGACTGGGAATAAATTCATTTAATGTGTGGAGTGAAGCTTTGCATGGAGTTATGGGGAGGTTTATGCCTGGTTCAGGTGGTGGATCTCCTACATCATTTCCAAACAGTGTTGCCCTCGGATCAGCCTGGGACCCAGTTTTAATGCAAAGGGAAACTAATGCCATTTCGGACGAAGCCAGGGCATTGAATTCGCCTGTAATCGCCGGCCTGACCTACTGGTCGCCTGTAGTTGAACCAATAAGAGATCCGAGATGGGGAAGAACCGGAGAATCATACGGTGAGGATCCTTTCCTGATCTCACAGATTGCCGGTGGATTCATAAGAGGGATGATGGGGAATGATGCCACCTATTTGAAATCTGTCCCCTGTGGTAAACACTATTTTGCCAATAACAGTGAATTCGATCGCCATGTAAGCAGCTCAAATATTGACAGCAGGGATATGAGGGAATATTATCTTGCTCCTTACAAAAAGCTTATTGAGAAAGACAAGCTGCCATCAATTATGTCGTCATATAATGCGGTAAACGGAGTTCCAACCTCAGCCAGTAAATTATACCTCGATACAATAGCTAGAAGGACCTATGGTTTGAAAGGATACATCACAGGTGATTGTGCAGCAATAGAAGATATCTATACCGGACATTATTACGTAAAAACAGCAGCTGAGGCAACGGCACAGGGCCTGAAGGCAGGGGTCGATTCCGACTGCGGAAGCGTTTATCAGACAAGCGCCATCGAAGCGCTGAATAAGGGTCTTATTACTGTAGCAGATATCGACAGAGCTCTGCTGAACATGTTTACCATAAGGATGAGGCTGGGTGAATTTGATCCACCGTCCAAGGTTCCCTATGCTCTTTCACAGCCGAATGTTATAGGCTCACCAGCTAACAAGGCACTTGCAAGAGAAATAGCTACAAAAACACCTGTTCTGCTGAAGAATAATATTAGTGCAAAAACAAATAAGAAAGCCCTGCCGCTGGATCCGGCTGAAATTAAGAAGATTGTCCTTATCGGCCCTCAGGCTGACAAAGTGGAACTTGGCCCATATTCCGGAAGACCTTCACAGGAAAATATGGTCTCTCCGCTTGCCGGAATTAAGAAATATATTTCAGAGAATGGTTTATCTACAGAGGTTGCATTCAGCACCGGTGGTAATACAGCGAACAAAAGCAACCTGTTTTATGTGGTCGGCTTTGAATTGAAAAGGTCTGACGGAACCGTCTCCAAATTCGATGCAACAAAATATAGTTCATCATCAAAAGGGATTACTGTCGGCTCGGGTATGGGAGCAATAGACCAGGTCAGAACCATTGACGACGGATCATGGACTGCATACGAAAATATAGATCTGACAAATGTAGATACAATAGGGATCAATCTGAATATCCCGATTGACGGGGGTATAGTAGAGGTAAGGGTAGGCTCTCCGGAAGGGAACCTGCTGTCTGTCCTGAATGCAACCGTTGCAGCTGGAGCAAGACCAGGGGGTGTTTATGGTGCTGGAAGCCTTATGAAAGTAAAGGTCAATAAACTGGGACTAACCGGACCTCAGACACTCTACCTGGTTTATAAAGCAGCCCCTGATGCGGAAATTGATAGAGAAACCATTGCATTGGCATCGTCTGCTGATGTCGCAGTAGTGTTTGTCGGAACTGATGAAAAAACTGCCACTGAAGAAGCTGACAGACTCACTCTTTTACTCCCCGGCAACCAGGTGGATCTTATCAAAGCTGTGGCAGCAGCCAACCCGAATACTATTGTAGTAATGCAGACACTGGGATGCGTCGAGGTTGAAGAATTTAAAAACCTTCAGAACGTCCCGGGGATTGTCTGGACAGGTTATAACGGCCAGGCCCAGGGCGATGCTATAGCCAGCATTCTGTTCGGAGATGTAAATCCCGGCGGCAAACTTAATGCTACATGGTATAAATCAGTTAAAGACCTGCCGGAGATCACAGATTATACTCTCAGGGGTGGTAACGGTAAAAACGGCCGCACATACTGGTATTTTAACAAGGATGTTTCTTATGAATTTGGTTATGGACTATCCTATACAACCTTCGAATATAGCAACTTCAACATAAGCAGGAATACCATTACACCTCAGGATAAGATTACGGTTAGTGTGGATGTTAAAAATACCGGAAGTTATTATGGTGACGAAGTCGTTCAGGTATATCTCAGAACACCGGATAGCCCCGTATCCTTGGGGAGACCTGTTAAAAGATTAAAAGGTTTTAAAAGAGTGACTGTACCGGCAGGTCACACAAGAACTGTCCGGATTGAAATTAATTGCGCCGATCTCTGGTTTTGGGACATGAATGAGAATAAGATCACTTTTGACCAGGGGAAATACATATTTGAGATAGGTTCTTCGTCAAAAGATATCAGGGGTTCTGTTACAGCAACCATGAGCGGCGATTTCATACCTGTCATTAAAACCGTGGTTGCCGGTTGCGGAACCGTAGTTCTGAGAAATGGTTCAAGTGCTAAGACCAGTGTTACGGCAGCTATGTCTGATGACAGCTTTTACGATATTTCCAAAGCGAAGGTTGTTTATACCAGTAATAATTCTACCACTGCAAGTGTCGATGAAAAGGGCCTTGTCACAGCAAAAGGAGTAGGCGTGGCAACCATTACGGCTTATGTAACAATCGGCGATAATACGGAATCCGGCAGCTTCCCTGTTAAAATTATGCCGAATCTCAGCCCGGCATCAATAACTGTGAATAATAAGAGCATTCCAGGATTTAATCCGGCTGTCACAGGGTACAGTTATCTTTTGAAAAAAGCATCGCAACAGGCACCTATAGTAAATGTCGCCCCTGCTGACCCGGCTATTGGAGTTGAGATAATCCAGGCTAAAAGTGTTCCGGGGACAGCATTGATCACATTAACAGATTACATTACAGTTGATAAGAAAGAATATTCTGTAAACTTCGGCATTAAATCAGTCAGTGATGAATTTAACAGTAGTACTCTGGGTAACCAGTGGAGCTGGATTCGCGAGAACAAAAACAACTGGAGCCTGTCAAAAACGCCTGGTTCACTTGTATTAAAAGGAGAGAAAGGCGATATAATCGGGGCTTCAAATACTACCGAAAATATATTACTTCAGAGTGCAAACACCGATTGGACGATCCTGACAAAGGTTACCTTCTCCAGAAAACCTTCCTCGTTTAATCAGCAGGGAGGGATTATTGCCTGGCAGGACGATGATAATTATGTGAAGCTTGTTTACCGGTCAAATCCTATGTCTTTCAGAACACGTGGAGGTGTTCTCGACATGATTATTGAAGAGAACGGTAACTACTTCTCTTTAGCCGGCTTCAGAAGTCCTGATGTAATAACCGATAACAATTATTCCTTGATCCTGAAGCTGGAGAGAAAAGGGGCAACAATCACGGGTTCATACTCCAGGGATGGAAAAACTTTTATTAAAATGGGGACAACAGACATTGTTCTCGGGGATACAAAAGCCGGAGTGATTGTGTGTAACGGATCAGATACAGGAAGAGAAGCCATGCCAAGGTTTCCCGGAATGGAAATGCCTGCACAGGAGCAGGGTGATTTTGAAGTTATATATGATTATTTCAGGATCACCAATAGTGGCCTGAAATAGCTGATTTCGTTATCACAATTGATTATATTTCAGTCCACGGAGGATTGAAAATTACTCAATGATAATTTAAGGCAATTTAATCAAATAATTCCCTGTGGCTTGCCACAGGGTTTCCATAGAGGGGTAAAATATAGAAAATCTGTTTTTCAGTATTAATGCTGAAATTAAAGATGGCGAAATACCCCTTGGCTTGCCACGGGGATAATCAGCTTTAAGGATTTTATTTATTCATCAATTACTTTTGAATTTCGTTCAAAGAAAGAAATAAGGTTTTGTAACAGAACCTCTTGCTGAATATTTAAACAGTATTAACATATTTTATCTTTGTACTCACTTTAAATTTAACTATCATTGCATGAAGGCAAAAATTGAAATAAAACCGGGATGTGATATTCTTTAAACTTATCTGAATTATGAACACTTCACAAACTGAACAAAATAAACCGACTGTGGCAATTGGTTGTGATCCTAATGCAGCAATACTTAAAGATGTAATTATTTCACAGCTAAAGGGACTGGGCTATAATGTAAAGGATTTCGGGAGTGAAGATCCTATATATGCCAGGGTGGCATTCGCAGTAGGAGAGGCTGTTGCAGCACATGAGTATGACCGGGGCATTCTCCTCTGTGGAACAGGTATTGGTATGAGTATTGCTGCAAACAAGGTACCCGGGATATATGCAGCCCTTTGCTCCGACACTTATTCAGCCGAACGGGCAATTAAGAGTAATAACGCTAATATTCTGACCATTGGAGCATTCACTACTGGAGTGGAAGTAGCTAAACAGATTGTCAGG
>CAZHRV010000111.1:0-7035 GCA_964535035.1 uncultured Rikenellaceae bacterium | reverse complement strand
AATCTGTCCCTTAACTGATCCGCAAAGGATGAAGACAGTAAGGCTAAGCGACAGTAACCTCTTTATTTTCATCAGGTTTTGTTTTTGTTTCACTTGAAATGTAGGTATAAATAGCAGGTACTACATACAGAGTCAGGAATGAAGAGAAGACCATTCCGCCGATAACAGCAATACCCATAGCAATCCGGCTTTGTGCACCCTCTCCGAGGCCAAGGGCCAATGGTGAGATACCCAGGATAGTTGCAAAGCTTGTCATCAGTATCGGACGAAAACGTGCAGCAGCAGCATATTTGATCGCATCGATCTTCTTCATACCTGTGCTTTTTCTCTGGTTGGCGAATTCCACAATAAGAATACCGTTTTTTGACACGAGGCCAATAAGCATTATTAGACCTATCTGGCTGAAAATATTCATCGTGATGTCAAAATACCATATAAACACCAGCGCTCCGGTAAGGGCAAGGGGAACAGTCATCATGACAATGAACGGGTCCTTAAAGCTTTCAAACTGAGCGGCAAGAACCAGAAATATAAGGATAAGAGCAAGCATGAATGCAAACATAAGACTTGATGAGCTCTCACGGAAATCTTTTGAATCACCAGCCAGGGCGGTCCTGAATGAGTCATCAAGGACCTCATCAGCTATCCTGTCCATCTCTTCAAGACCTTCACTTATTGTTTTTCCTGGGGTAAGTCCGGCCGATACTGTTGCAGCCACAAACCTGTTATATCTGTAAAGCTGGGGCGGGGCAGTTTCTTCTGAAAGTGTGACAAGATTATCAAACTGTATCATTTCACCGCTGTTATTCCTGACATATAACGATTTGAGGTCTAAAGGCTTATTTCGGTCAGACCGTGCAAGCTCACCAAGTATCTGGTACTGTTTTCCATTCATGAAGAAATATCCGAAACGCTGACCACTGAGAGCAAGCTGAAGTGTCTGTCCGATATTCTGTGTAGATACTCCCATTGAAATTGCCTTTTCACGGTTAATGTGTATCCTCAGCTCAGGTTTTGAAAACTTCAGATTCACATCAGCCATCTGGAGTACTTCGCTTTCCATCACCTTATCCATAAACCCGGGAAGTATCTCTCTGAGTTTTTCTATCGAAGTTGCCTGAAGAACATACTGAACAGGCATTCCTGACCGCCGGCTGCCAAAAGTCGACTGTTGCATTACAAATGATCTGGCTTTTGTCTTGCTTCGAAGATCTGCTGACAGATTATCAGCAATCTGTTGCTGAGTTCGTTCTCTTTCATCAGGTTTTCTGAGCACTATTCTTATATTAGCGGAAGTACCTCCCCGTACCATTGTAGTATACCGGACACGCTCCGGTATTTTTTGTTCAACCAGTTTAGCAAGGTCGTCAGCATATGCCAGCATATACTCATAAGTGGCACCTTCTGTAGCCGACATGTTTATTGTGATCTGCGAACGATCTTCAAGAGGAGCCATTTCTGAGGGAATTGTACTCCAGAGAAGAAATATCAATCCGACGGCTAATGCAAGTATCAAAAAAGAATACCTGCGGTGCTTAAGAAATGAGCTCAGTGAATTTTTATAACCTCTATTGAGATTCTGAAAGAAATGATCGGTTTTCCTGTAGAACCATGTATGGCTTTTTTCGTGTCTTAATAATTTGGTAGAGACCATGGGTGTCAGTGAAAGAGCCAGGAAGGCTGAAATAGCAACTGTACCCGCCATTACAATACCAAACTCCCTGAATAAACGTCCGGTTATACCCTGAAGGAATACTATCGGAAAGAAAACGGAGATAAGTGTGATCGTTGTCGATATAATTGCAAAATAGATCTCTTTTGATCCTTTCAATCCTGCTTCAAAAGGGGACATACCCGATTCAACCTTAACATAAATATTCTCCATCACTACAATGGCATCATCAACAACAATACCGATTGCAAGTACCATTGCCAGCAACGTGAGAACATTTATAGAAAATCCTGCCAGGTACATTATAAAAAATGAACCAATAAGCGAAACAGGGATAACCAGTATCGGAATTATAGTAGCCCTCCAGCTGCGCAGGAAGAAGTATATTATAACCACTACGAGGAGAAAGGCTATGAAGATCGTATTCTTTACTTCAGAAATTGAGGAACGTATGTATTCGGTATTGTCATAGTTTACATTTACCTTAACATCCTCGGGAAGATCTTTTTGTATATATTCCAGACGCTGGTAGATCTCATCAACTATTTCAATCTGATTTGAACCGGGTTGCGGAACAATGGCAAGCATAGCCATTGGCACGCCGTCATTTTTAAGGATACTTCTGATATCTTCAGGACCAAGCTCGGCCCTTCCAATATCCTGAAACCTGACTATCTGATCTCCTGACTGTTTGATTATCAGGTCATTAAACTCTTTTGGGGTTGTCATCAATCCCAGTGTTCTTATTGTCAGCTGGGTTGTTGTACCCTCAATGGTACCCGATGGCAATTCAACATTTTCACGGGTAATTGCGTTTCTGACATCCATAGGTGTCAATTCATAACCGGCCAGCTTGACGGGGTCAATCCACAGACGCATTGCATACCGTTTCTCACCGAAAATATTTATTGCGCTTACTCCTGATACAGTCTGAAGTTGTTGCTTTAACGTCAGGTCAGCTATTTCTGACAGCTCAAGCAATGATCTTTTCTGACTCTCAACAGTCAGGAAGAGTATGGGACTGGCATCGGCATCGGCCTTGGTTACTGTCGGAGGGTCGCAGTCGCGCGGTAGTCTTCTCATAGCCTGCGATACTTTATCCCTGACATCATTAGCCGCTGTTTCAAGATCCACCGATAGTTCGAATTCAACAGTGATCCTGCTTGAGCCCTGACGGCTGATACTTGTTAACGAGCGCACACCCGGAATACCGTTGATTGATTGCTCGAGTGGTTCAGTTATCTGTGTTTCAATGACGTCTGAATTAGCTCCAGGATATGAAGTGTTAACTGAAATGATTGCAGGGTCAACACTTGGGAATTCACGTATTCCCAGGAAAGTAGCACCGACAATCCCGAATAATAATATGATTATGGCAAATACAGTTGCCAGTACAGGTCTGTTTATACTAAGTGATGAGAGGCTCATTCTTCTTGGGCTGGTTTAGTTTGTTATCAGCGTGTCAAGTACAACAGGCAGACTCTCACGAAGCTGCAGAATGCCTGAAGTCAGCAAAGTATCACCGAATTCAAGTCCCGATACGATCTGAATGAGTGATTCGGTACGCAAACCAGTATTAACTCTCACCACCGATGCTTTGCCATTTCTGTAAACATACACCAATTCCCCTTCCATTTCCGGGACGAGTGCTTCTGTGGGAATTGCAATGGCATTATCTATTTTAGAAAGCTCGAGTGTTACAGCAGCATAACGTCCTGACTTGAGCTCTTCATTTCTATTCGGATACAGGGCTCTCAGGACAATAGACCTGGTGCTCAGTTCAATCTTAGGATCCACTGCATAAACTTTGGCCTCATAAATTGTATTGCTGCCATCAACTTTAAATGTAACAGGGTACCCTATATTAACCTCATAAGCATATCGTTCAGGTATTGAAAATTCGAGTTTTATAGGGCTCATTTTTATTAGCCTTGCTATTTTTGTTGAAGGCGTTGCATAACTTCCTTCACTTAAGTAACGTAGACCAATTATTCCGTCGAAAGGTGCACGCAATTCTGTTTCTGAAATACGGGCTTTAATCAAATTAATATCTGCCTCAATTGTCTGTAGCTCGGTTACAATCTGGTCATAACTCTCCTGGCTTATTGCATCCTTGTCGAGAAGACTGCGCTGACGGAACTCTTTCTCCTCCGTAAGCTTTTTCTGAGCTTGCAGTTTCTGCAATTGAGCCTGGAGGGGCCTGTCGTTGATTTTGGCAAGAAGATCTCCCTCTTTAACCCTTGTGCCTTCAGTAAAGTTTATGTCTACGATCTTACCTGATGTTTCGAATGATAATTCAACCTCTTCGTCAGGTCTTAATGTGCCGGTGCTGTTGATAAGCTCACTCATCTCAGCAGGTTGAATCAGGAATCCGTTCACATTAAGCAGCTGCCTGCCCTGCATCCTTCCGGCTCCCGGGCCTCCACTTCCTGAAACCGGCCCTGAATTCCTTGATTTAGCTGTAAACAGCGGTCTTATCTTTGGATAAAATATTATTCCCGACAGTACCAGTATTAACAGGATGGTTATAATTGTCTTTAATCTTCTATTCATGAATTACAGTCTTATTTTTTCCCTTATATGGTTTCTAAACAGTTAATGCCGGTCTTGGTTCAATGAATTGATTTTCTATTTAACCGGCCAGCAAATGTAGATAATTTGCAAATTGCCGGGTCAAATGCCCATTGAAAAAAATGTTAAATAATCATAAAAACTGCTTATATTCACCCTGCCTTCTCTTAAGAATGTGATTTGAATTTAACATATTACTTTTACGAGACATTAATAGTTATATCATGATACAACGTATACAATCATTATATCTACTAATAGCAGGCTTGTTCTCAACTTTATTCCTTTGGGGTAAAATATTAAGATTCAGGGAAGATTTGCACAATGAGTTTTATATTAAGCTGGGTGGAATATTCAAAGTGACAGGAGGTGCTGTTACGGAGAATATAGAAAATGTGATTCCTGTCACTTTTTTATTGCTATTGATACCTCTTGTTTCCTTTATAACCATATTTGTTTTTAAAAACAGGAGGCTGCAAATGAGAATTACAGCAGCACTGACAGGTCTTATAATAATTATGATTATTGTCTTAACAGTTTATACGTTCCATATAATCAGGAATTATAATGCAGTTTTTTCCCCGGGAATAAATTTAATACTGCCTGTATTGATGCTTATATTCACATACCTGGCTTACAGGGGGATTAAGAGGGATGAGGAGCTCGTGAGATCCTATGACAGGTTAAGGTAACTCTCAGGAATTGCGGATTGCGGAATGTTGATTTCGGAATTGAATAATAATAATTGAGAATCTTGAATCTTGAATCTGTCTGCATATACAGAATTAAATTATTTCCAGGTTTTCCTGGTTTGTTATCTTTTCACAATAGTGGCACTTAAGGGCAACATTTTTCTTTGATACCACCCTGAAACGGGTTGTGACCTGTTCAAAATTTGTTATGCATTTGGGATTCATGCATCTGGCAATACCTATTATTGTATCAGGAACAACAACCACCTTCTTCTCCACAACCTCGTAATCCCGTATAATATTTAATTTGGCATCAGGGGCTACAAGAGCTATCCTGTTTATGTCATCATCCTTGAAAAACATATCGGCAATCTTAATGATTGCCTTTCTTCCAAGCTTTTTGCTTTCCAGGTTTGTCCCGAAAGTAATCTGGTTATCAATATGATCGAGCCCGAGTATCTGGATTACCTTGAAGAGTTGTTTTGCCGGTACATGATCAATTACAGTTCCATTCTGAATGGCACTGACTACCAATTGTTTCGGTTCCTTCATGATTCTTCTCTTTACAATTTAATACCTAATAATGTACATAGTATTGCCTGGCGTGTAAACACTCCGTTGAGAGCCTGTTCAAAATAATAAGCCTTTGGATTAGTATCCACATCAGTATGTATCTCGTTTACTCTGGGCAGCGGATGTAATATCTTCATATTGGGTTTTGTATCCTTCAGCATCTCATTTTTCAATACATAAACATTCTTAACCTTTTCATAATCCATGGGATCAGAAAATCTTTCCTTCTGAACCCGTGTCATATAAATGATATCTGCTTTTGAAATTATTTCCGAGAAATCAGAGTGCTCATAATATTTCAGGCCCATATTATCGAGATAGAGCTTGAATTCTTCAGGCATTCTCAGTTCTTCAGGTGAGATGAAATTAAAGGTAGCGTTCCACTTCGACATGGCCATCGCCAGAGAATGAACCGTCCTTCCATATTTTAGATCACCCACCATAAAAACATTCAGGTTTTCGAGTGTCCCCTGGGTTTTTCTTATTGAGTAAAGGTCAAGCATTGTCTGTGTGGGGTGCTGGTTAGCTCCGTCCCCGGCATTTATCACCGGAACAGTAGCAATCTCACTGGCATACCTTGCGCTTCCTTCAATGGGGTGACGCATAACTATGAGGTCACTGTAACTGCTTACCATCTTTATGGTGTCGTGGAGAGTTTCACCTTTTGTGACACTGGAGCTTGCTGCATCAGAAAATCCGACTATTTTCCCTCCGAGCCTGTTAATGGCACTCTCAAAGCTTAAACGGGTTCTGGTTGAGGGTTCATAAAAAAGTGTAGCTATTACCCTGCCTTCCAATAGTTTCCGTACAGGTTGCTTTTCGAACTTTTCGGCCATATCGAGAATGTCGATCATCTCACTGGTCGAGAAATCATCTATTGAGACTAAACTTCTGTTTTTCATTAGACTGGGACTATTTAGAAGCAATTAACTGATCTATTCAAAATTACTCAAGATTAACCAGAACACTGGTGTCTGTTAATAATTAATTAAAAACTTTAACCAAAAACTCAATATTATCCGGACGATATAAACCTGTAATTAAGATCGGTAATTCTTGATAATCTATCCAGGATCCTCTCTTTTGCTGATGATCTGAAATTCAGCATGACTCTGCATTCAATATCAAAAGATTGTCTCGATTGAGTTATATTTTCCTCCTTAATCACCATCATAACGTCATTCATAGCTGAATAAGGAAACTCGATTTCATAAAACTCCTGTATTATATGGTCGAAAATTTCGGCATTATCCAGAGCAGACATGGCTGCTGATTTATAGGCATTTGACAGTCCGCTTACTCCCAGCAGGGTCCCTCCGAAATACCTTGAAACAACAATAAGTGTATTTGTCAGATTGTGTGATTTTATCTGTCCCAGAATTGGACGGCCTCCGGTTCCGGAAGGCTCGCCGTCATCATTAACTCTCCAGGTATCGCCCTCAGATCCAAGAATATAAGCAAAGCAATGATGTTTTGCATTATGATGTGCCTTTCGGGTTTTTTCAATAATTGCCTTAATTTCCTCCT
>CAZHRV010000110.1:0-4467 GCA_964535035.1 uncultured Rikenellaceae bacterium | reverse complement strand
AAGTACAGTCCCTACTTCTTCCAGTTCTGTTCCTGTTTGAATTCCCTCAAGTTGCTGCTGAAGGATCTTTGAGACTTCTGCGGGTTTAATACTTGTCATATTTTTATTTCTTAAGATGCTAAATTGTCAATTTCTGTTTTTAAACTGTAAATGTCTTGCTTTTCAGTTCTTTTTCTATTTTGCGGAGTTTGTTCCTGATGCTGGCATCAATTAATTTGTCATCTATCCTCAGAACAAAACCCCCGAGAATGTCTTTATCTATTATCTCTTTAAGCTCCACTTTGGTATTAAAAGTTGAAGAGACCAGTTCGGAGACCTGTTTTTTAATCTTATCATCCGTCTTAATTGCCGTAGTAAGAACCGTTTCAGTGATACCGTTATATTTCATTGTATCGCTCTTGAAGACCCTGGTAATTGCAGGAATATAGCTCTCCCTGGTGTTCTTTATTACCATATCAATAAACGAAAGCGTGATCTTTTCAATCTCTTTCCCTAAAAGGCTATGCAGTATCTCTCTTTTTTTTGCAGGACGGATTATGGGGCTGTTCAGCAAATCTCTGACTTCGGGGATCTTGCACATCTCCGATATGTAAGTCATGTCCTTATAAACCCTGGCAAGCATCTTTTTTCCCAGAGCTGACTGGAACAATGCACGGGAGTATCTGACGGATATTTTGTTGTCGTTCATGTAAGATCAGCTTTCTAGTTCTTATTTAAATCGATATCTTTCAGATATTTATCTATCAATTTTTCCTGTTCTCCGGTCTTACTGAGTTTTTCTCCCAGCAGTTTGGATGCAATCTCTATAGACAGGTGTGCTACCTGTTGATGTATCTCGGAAAGGGCTTTGACCTTCTCTTTTTCGATTCCTGTCAAAGCTTTTTCAACTATTTTTTCAGCCTCTTCGGAAGCTTTTCCCTTGGCTTCGGCAATTAGTTTGTCACGCACATCCCTCGCTTCTTTCAATATAACTTCACGTTCCTCTCTGGCTTTTCTCAGGATTGCTTCATTATCGGCCTGGAGTCTCACCATTTCTCTCCTGGCACTTTCAGCGGATTCGAGAGATCCCTTTATCATCTCATCTCTCTGCTTTACTGCGGCAAGAATAGGCTTCCATGCAAATTTAGCCAGCAGGAAGAAAAAGAGGGAGAAGATCAGCACTGACCAGAATAATGTACCTACACCAACAGCGGTCAGACTATTATCTGCTAATAATATCATATTTTCTCATTTAAGAATTAACAATTTAAAGATCCTGCAATCAACCATTGCAGGATCTCGTTTTACTTAGCAATAAGTGCTACAACAACGGCAAACAGGGCGACTCCCTCAATAAGGACGGCTGCTATTAACATTGCCAGCTGAATCTTACCTGCAGCTTCCGGTTGTCTGGCTATTGCGTCCATTGCTGAACCACCGATTCTGCCAATACCCAGACCTGCCCCGATAACTGCAAGACCTGCTCCGATTGATGCTAAAGTACCTGTCATAACATAGGTTTTTAATTAAACAAAAAAATTAATGATGTTCTTCAACAAGTGCCAGGCTGATAAACAGAGCCGACAAAAATGTGAAGACATATGCCTGGAGGAATGCCACAAGTAATTCGAGGCAATCCATAAAAACAACAAAGAAAATTGATACCGGTGAAACCCATAGCGAATCAAAAATAAATATCAGGGCCAGTAAGCTTATAACAACAATATGACCGGCAGTAATATTTGCAAACAAACGGATCATCAGGGCAAACGGTTTTGATACCATTCCAATCACTTCGACCGGCACCATTATAGGTAACAGCCATACCGGAACTCCTGGTGTTGCAAAAATGTGTCTCCAGTAACCTTTTGTCCCGCTAATCTGTACTATGAAAAAGGTAAATAGCGCCAGAGTCATAGTAAGGGCCAGATTTCCTGTCACATTAGCTCCGAAAGGAGGCGGGAACGGGATAAGCCCCATAAGGTTATTAATTAGTATAAAGAAAAATACTGACAACAGATATGGCATGAACCGCTCATAGTGCTTGTAACCGATATTCGGGATGACTACATCGTCACGTATAAAGATGATTACCGGTTCAAGAAAGCTCTGTATTCCCTTTGGATGACTTATACCTGATTTTTTATATGAATGTGAAAGTGCAATAAAAAGCCACAATCCCAGCAGCGCAGATGCAAGCATCCCGACAACCATTTTAGTCATTGAGAAATCAAGAAGCAGGTTTTCCTTATCAACCTCCCCGGAATCATTGACCGCCACTATCCGGCCTTCATATTCTCCTTCTCCCATTTTGAAACCCTTGTATTCATGACCATGGGCAAGTTTATTTGAAAGAAAGAAATGAAGTCCTGTTGGTTTATGATACAGGATAACCGGCAGAGGGATAGCAACATTTTTCTCTGTTCCGTCTTTTTTCCTGATTGTCAGAATATGCCATTCATGCGAGTTACTGACATGCTCAATGATAAATGAGCTTGCATCAAACTCCTTTTCATTATTTTCTGACGCTGAAGCATCGTGTGATCCATTCTCTTCCTGCCCTCTTGCCGGCATATTAATTACTAACAGCAAGATAACCAGGAAAAGTCCTGTCAATACCCGGGTTTTCAAATCTGTATTAATTATATAGATTTGTTTTTCAGTGTTTTCAGTAGAATCATTACCGAAAACAAAGTGAATGTTAAATATAAGACAAAAAATAATAAAACTGAGGATAAACCTGTTTTTTTAGCAATAAAAAACCAGGCAAACGCGAATGCCAGTTCAACCAGGAATTTAAGGCTTATTGAGACCAGACTGTGCATGGTCTGGCCTGCGGGTTCTTTACTCTGTCCCCTGAAAAAGATTATTAAGCTCAGAAGGTTGATAAACATAAAACCTGCTGATACCGCAACAATATCAGTGAAGCTTAATTCAATAATAACATATCTGACCACCAGGAGTCCTGCAACAAGTATAACCACTTCCAGCAACACCAGCAAGAGAACTGATTTGATCAGGGATCTCAAAAGTAGGATTATTTTTTAATAATGAAATCTTTTATTGCAATCCAGATTGCTGCAAAAACACCCAGAAGCGACAGGATTATTGTAAAGACAGGCTTGCTGAATTCGAGCAGCTTATCAAGTTTAGTGCCTCCCCATGTTGTCAGAAAGATTATGACACCCATTTGGACTGCTATACCCGAATACCTGGCAAATTGTACCAGTCCTTTATTTTCCGGGTCTTTCCTGTTCTCCTGGTTTTGCTGTTCCTGCTCCTCCATTGTTATCGCTATCGCTCATTTTGCAGTTCCCGGAAAACTTAGCTCCCGGTTCAATTGATAGTTTTACAGTAGCAATGTCACCAAGTATCTTTGAAGAAGCCTTGAGAATAAGCAGCTGGCTTACACTTATTTTTCCTTCGACACAACCCGATACTTCTGAATTCTTACATATTACCTCACCATTTACTCTTCCTGTTACACCAATCACAACCTTGCCCTTTGTATTCAGATTTCCCGTCAGACCGCCATCAATACGAATGTCTCCTCCGGATTTTATATCACCGCTAATTTCTGTCCCGTTACTGATAAGGTTTATCGCAGCAGGTTCTGTCTCGTTATTTTTTGCCATAGGTTTAGAATTTAGAGATACAAGGTTAAAAACTCACAAATATAAAAACTATTGTAAATAAAAGAATATGTTTACTGCTAAAACCCTTACAGAGCACTTAAAGAGGAGATCATAACCATCCGGCTTTCAGGGTGCAGGGAGTACCGGATCGAATGCCCACTTCAAATATATTGATCCCCAGGTGAATCCTCCTCCAAATGCAGCAAGGATAAGTATATCTCCCTTTCTGAGTCTGTTCTCATACTCCCAGAGGCATAATGGTATCGTTGCGGCAGTGGTGTTTCCATAATTTTCTATATTTATCATCACTTTTTCAGGAGGCAGTCCCATTCTTTTTCCTGTAGCATCTATTATCCGGAGATTCGCCTGATGCGGCACCAGCCATGCAATATCTTCCGGTTTCAGGTTGTTACGATGCATTATTTCAACGGCAACCTCAGCCATGTTCACAACCGCAAATTTAAATACACTCTGCCCTTCCTGGTAAACAAAATGTTCCTTTGCATCAACGGTTTCATGTGATGCCGGTTTAACAGAACCTCCTGCTTTAAGATATAAAAACTTACGGCCTGATCCGTTAGTGTGAAAAATGTAATCCATTATCCCATACTCTTCAGTTACGGGTTCAAGCAATACTGCACCTGCCGCATCACCAAAAAGAGGACATGTGGTCCGGTCGGTGTAATCAGTTATTGATGACATTTTATCTGCACCAACTAAAATTACTTTCTTGTATTTCCCTGTTTCGATATATGCTGCAGCCGTCTGAAGGGCAAAAAGAAAACCCGAACAGGCTGCATTAAGGTCAAAGCTGAAGGCATTTTTTATCCCGACTTTATCAGATATTATGTTG
>CAZHRV010000109.1:0-2220 GCA_964535035.1 uncultured Rikenellaceae bacterium | reverse complement strand
AACAACCAGAATGGGCAGATCAAATGATGCGCAAACACAAGCGGGAACTATTGACCTTCTTATAGAAGAAAATGGTATTGCAAAATCTATAGCAACCTTTAACCTCAGAAATGAAGTTACAGGTAATAACGCTTTAATTCTAAAATTGGAGAAAAAAGGCAGCATTTACACCGCATATTTTTCTTTGGATGATGATAAATTTGAAACGCTGGGAACTGCCGAAGCCTTGTTAAAGGATATCAGGGCAGGATTAATTGTATGCGACGGAGTAATAACACAGAGCATGACAAGCACTTATTGGTTCGATTCGGATACAACCAAACTGAATACACCATTTGATGTAATATTTGATTATTTCCACATCACTAATAGAGGATTGAAATAATTTAAATTATCTGAAAAATCCATCATAATACCCGACAAACAGCTTTGGGAAAAAACCGAAAGTGGTGGACCAATGTTGGGATAACAGCAGATACTATGCCCTGTTCAGGTACTTGGGTAATCGCTCTGAAATTGACAATAATAACACATTCCATTTATTCAATAGTGAAAAAAATGTGTACATAAACCACTCTATGATAATGAGGCTCAATCTTACAGTGTTTATGCTATAATTAGAAATTATTGTTTGTGTATCATTATTTTGTTGACTTTTATAGTCCTAATTAGATTCTTAATTATAACTTTATACGAGAAAGTTACCGGGAAAGTGAAATTAGATTTAAACGTTATCTGACAGATGCTAATAAAGAATCAAAAAATAATAATGAAGCGAAGATATTTTCTGAAGGAAAGAACCGGTTCATGCCGCCCTTCAAACCCGACTCCCGAACTGACGTGTGTGATGTGTTCAGTTCGGACAACGGTGCTCACAGAACGTGACCTGAATAACTACTATTATATTAACCAAAATCATAAATAATCATGAAAGGATACAAATCTGCCATAAATTCACTATATGTTGTGTTTATGGCAATTTTAGCGTTGAATGCATCATGTTCTTCTTTTATGCAAAAACCATCTGATACAAAGGAGATGGTCCTCTGGTATAATAAGCCTGCCGAAAATGTTTGGCTTGATGGACTGTTTATCGGGAATGGTTACATGGGCGCCAATGTCTTTGGTAGGGTACAGAATGAGAGGATTGCTTTAAATGAATCTACATTCTGGTCGGGACGCCCGCATGATTATAATGATCCGGATGCATTTAAGTACTTCGAACAAATTAAGGATCTTGTCTTTGCCGGGAAATACAAGGAAGCGGAGAATATGGCAAATGAACACTTCTATGGAATACCTTCAGCTCAGCAGGCATATCAGCCTCTGGGAGATCTTCTCCTGAACTTTAAGGTAACCGGTGAGCCTATAAAGGATTACTATCGTGAATTGGATATGGAAACGGGTATCGTCAGAATAAGTTACACCGAAGGTGATGTGCAGATGACCCGAGAAGTATTTATGTCCTATCCCGATCATATTATGGTAATTAAAGTATCAGCAAACAAGACCGGGAAAATATCAGTTGAGGCAAAACTAAAAAGTCCCTTTGTCGAAAATACTGCAGTAAAAGATGGCAAATTGACTATAAACGGCACTTGGAAATATCTTTCTAACAGAGAAAACGACCTTATAGCCAAGATTGAAGGAAAGGGAATGAATTTTCAGACATCATTGGTTGCCAGGCCGGAGAGAGGCACTATACAGTCAACCGATTCAAGCCTGGTTATAACCAATGCCAATTCAGTTACATTCATCCTCACTGCTGCAACAAGCTTTGTAAACTATCTGGATATTAGTGGAGATCCTGCTGCCAGGTGTGAAAAAATCCTGACGGATGCAAAGGATAAGGACTTCAATACATTAAAGAAGACCCATCTGAATGATTTCGCCGGCCTTATGAGCCGGGTACATCTTAAGATAGGTGATCCGGCGATGAACGATAAGCCCACAGATGAAAGGGTGGTCGATCTTAAAAAAGGTCTCCCGGATCCGGATCTCCTGGCCAAAATATTTCAGTTCGGCCGTTATATTCTGGCTTCAAGCAGCAGGTCAGGCAGTGAACCGGCTAATCTTCAGGCACGATGGAACCAGGATTTGCTTCCAAACTGGGGAAGTAAATACACGATAAATGTCAATACTGAGATGAACTACTGGCCGGCTGAGGTCACAAACCTGTCAGAATGCCACATGCCGTTGTTTGACATGCTTAAGGATTTA
>CAZHRV010000108.1:0-19471 GCA_964535035.1 uncultured Rikenellaceae bacterium | reverse complement strand
GAAAAGGTCCACTACGTCGGACGACGTCCGAGGCCTTGGCGCAAGAGGGCTTTTTTTAATATTAAATAATTCGTTTTTAGCTCTTCTAATTCTTACTAAATCAAATACATATAAAATACGACTAAAATAATAGTCATTTTTTTAAAAAATATTTGCATGACTATAAAAATAGTCGTAGCTTTGTAATATAAATAGGCTTCAGGTATATGGCATATGGTATAGATAAAAACAGTAAACTACATTAACCATTAGCCGCACGCCACTAATAAAATATTGATTATTATGAAATTAACTAAAGCAGAAGAACAAATAATGCAAATACTCTGGGACATGGGAGAGGGACTGGTCAAGGATATACGTAACCGGTTTGAAGACCCCAAACCAGCAAGAAACACTGTTTCCACAGTAGTCAGAGTTCTTGAAAAAAAGGGATATGTCGGGCACAAAGCATACAGCAATGTCCATATTTATTATCCACTTGTTTCGAAAAGCGAATACTCGAAAAGCCAGCTTTTCGGACTTATGGAGAGTTATTTCGACAATTCATTTCCTGCAATGGCATCATTCTTTGCGCGGGAAAAAGATCTTTCTATCAAAGAGCTTGATGAACTCCTTGATGATACAAGAAAAGAGCTGAAAAAGAATAAAAAGATGAAGTAATGGAAGCTTTTGCCATTTACTTGTTCAGGTCGGTTATCTGGCTTACAGGTTTTGCTGTCGTTTATCTTCTGTTTTTACGGAACGAACGATTTTTCCTTCTTAAGAGAGTTTACCTGTTAACAGGTATTTTTGTCTCGCTTGTTTGTCCCCTTATTTCAATACATTATCAGGTAACTGTACCTGTACCGGCTGTCAATACAGACGGAATATTACCGGTTTCTTCAATACCAGCGGAATCTCCGTTAATACCAGTCAGGTCATTTGATTACAGAATTTTACTTTTATTTCTTTATTTGACCGGAATAATTATACTGGGATACAGGCTGGCTCGACATATATTCCTGTTAAACAGGACAATAAGTAAATCAAAAATAATATATAACGGACCAGCCAGGCTTGTGAGAGCTGCCGGTTTCCGGGCCTCATTCTCATTTTTCAATTATGTTTTTATCAATCCTTCAACAGATGAATCGGAAGTTAAAGAGATAATGAATCACGAGCTCGTTCATATAAGCCAGAAACACTGGCTCGATCTCCTTCTTGCCGAAGTGCTTCGTATTATTCAGTGGATAAATCCCTTTGTATGGATTTATACAGGTTTAATCAGGCTGAACCATGAATATATGGCTGATGAGGGTGCGCTGCAGCACACTGTTGATCCGGCCAACTACAGAGCTGCCCTTATAAATCAGCTTTTCAGGTCTCCGGTACTCAGCCTGTCAAATTCTTTTAATTATTCACTCAACAAAAAACGATTCGACATGATGAAAAAAATAATCAACTCACCTTACAGGAAACTTAAGGTGTTATTAGTTTTGCCAGTAGTTGCAGGTGTATTCTATGCCTTTGCCACACCGGAATACCAGTATGTTTCCCGGACAGGAAATACAGATAATGTATTTACTATCTATAAAGCTCAACCTATTGTCCAGAAAGAAGTAAAAGGGATTGTACTGGATGAGAATGGCAAACCATTAAAGGGAGTCCAAGTAACAAGTACAGGAACAACAGGCAAGGCATTTGGTGCCTATTCAGATTCAGATGGGCGCTTTGTAATTTACAATGTACAGGAAGATGCATATCTTCTTTTCTTTTTAAGAGGTTATAAAGGTCAAACAATAAAGGCTGATTTTTCATCTGAGATGGTCATTAAAATGGCAAAAGACCCGGATTATAAAGAGTCTGATTATAGAACTGCAGCTCAGGATAGTGTTTCTCAATCAAAACCGCCACTTGTTGTTTTTGACGGTGTGGTTACTGATGAGCCGGCTGCTGTTTTGCTTTCAAAACTTGGTGCTGAAATTGGAACGATAAAAAGACTGACAGGTAAAGATGCAACAGATAAATATGGAGAAGCAGGGGAAGATGGTGTGATAGAAATTTATTCAGTTGAATTAGCTACGAAGCTAAAATTAATAGCGTTCAGAAGAAAGGAGCCTGATGATTTTCCAACATTCCAGGGAAAAAGCTATGTTTCATTCGACGACTGGGTAGTCAGTCAGACAAAATATCCTGAAGAAGCTTCGGCCAATGGAATCCAGGGACGCATAATGGCAAGATATACTATTGAAGAAAATGGATCAATGAGCAAGGCTGAGGTTATGGGTCAACCGAATTCATTACTCGCTGACGCCGTAATAAAAACAATACAGGCTAGTCCAAAATGGAATCCGGCAAAAAATCCGGAAACATATGGCTCTTTTGAGTCTACGATCAGCATTAAATTTGAATTGCCGGATAAAGTGCTGAAGGATGATGTTTATGTAGTGGCAGAGAAAATGCCTGTGTATCCCGGAGGAGACAAGGAATTATTAATGTTTATTGCAAACAACACAAAATATCCTGAAGCTGCAAAATTTGAAAAAGCCCAGGGCAGGGTAATTGTACGTTTTATTGTCAACACAGAAGGAAATGTTGAAGATGCAATAATATTGAAAGGAATTAATCCTTACCTCGATGCCGAAGCACTTAAAGTTGTCAATATGTTATCGGGATTTGAACCTGCTTCTCAGGGTGGTAAACCGGTCAGTGTTTATTATATGGTCCCTATAACATTTACACTTCGCTAGAAAAAAACGCCACAATAAATCATATAATTCATTGCGGATTTTACAGAGTTAAAAAGAAAAAGTGCGGACTTACGATCCGCACCATTTGTATGATTTGAGTCAAATATTTTACATGGTAATGGCATACCGGTATTTATTAGTTGCAATCAGGAATTGAGATTTGCTTCCATCATATTCCCAGGTATGAAAAGTTATATCTTGCTTTTTTAAAATACGAAGCAGATCACGGACAGTATTTTTCTCGCCTCTCCTGTTATAGTCATCCATGATTATTATAAATTCATCATCAGAAGAAAATTTTTCTGCCAGCCGGCAGATATCATATCTTGAATAGTGCCGTAGTGCAGTTGGTCCATCTATAATGTAGAGATCAAAAATCTCATCGATCTTCTCTTTTATATCCTTATAGCAGTTTACATTAAATCCCCTGATCTTTTTCCTTACCAGCTCAAGATACATTATCTCGGAATTCTGTGACAGGAAGAATCTGGAAACAAAATTTTCAATCCACTCCTTGTTCTCTTCGATAATCAGATGTTTTGAGTTATGCAGCTCATTTTCAATGAATTTAGATATAATTTTTGATGATTCTCCCAGGCCGAACTCAATAATTTTTCCGGGTTTGTATAGTTGCAGGATTCTTACGAGCAAATATAGCATTGAGTAATTAACAGCCCACCTGCCCGGATAGATTGCTACCTCATCCAGCCATCTTTTATCCCTGATGGAATCGTGATATACATTGGCCCATTTAGCCTCTCTGGCAAATCTTTCGGTATCAGTCATTGTAATTGCGGATTTTGGATTGCGGATTTATTAGAAGTAAAAATAATTATTAAGGGGAAAGCATCTGAGGAGATTTTAGATGTTTTGTTTTTAAAACCTTAAGAATATTATGCTTTATCCTTACCGTAATATCGCCAGAGATTTCAACAGGTTCACCATCAATATGAAATCTGGTTTCAGCCGTATGAATGGTGAAAGATTTATCTGTTTTTATATATCTGATATATTTTGAATTCTTAAGGGTTCCTCTTAACAGACGCCATGCGAAAACGGGCAGCATGATCTTTGGAAAGGATTTAACCAGCACTATATCAATTATGCCGTCATTGGGACTTGCATCAGGTGCTATATATGCATTGTTCCCGAACTGTCTTGTGTTTGCTATTGTTATTAAGAACAAATCTTCTGAAATATTTTCTTCTCCGGGAATTTTTATTTTCACGTTGACAGGCCGGAATGTAAAAAAATTAATCAGGATAGCCCATACATATGACCAGAATCCGCGTGTTTTGAGCTTGTCGAAGGAATGGGCAACGAAACTGTCAAGACCAACGCCGGCAACATTAAGACATATCTGATCATTCAACATGATCACGTCAATATTATGACTCTCTTCCTTTTTAATATCCTTCAGCAAAGAGCGGATATTTGTTTTGAAGCCCAGTTCCCTGGCAAAACCATTTCCCGATCCCATAGGCAGGACACCGAGTATTTTATCGCTTCCGATAAGTTCTGTCGCCACGCTTCTCACGGTACCGTCTCCTCCGGCAGCAACGAAAACATCATATTTGTCGAATGATTGTTTTATATGTGAGCCGGATTCATCTATGCTTAACGACTTAAAATAGGATAATTCATTCTTACGGCGCTGTAATTCCTTTGAAATGATCAGATTGACAGGAATTATTCCTGCATTCGGATTAAGAATGAACAACGATCTTTTTACCCCTGGCAATTCCATAACGGAACAAATAACCCCGGTACAATATAATAAGATCACGAAGGTTAGAAAATTATCTGATGAAATCAAATTAAAATGCGACCATCCATCAGGGGAGGACTCACTTAATACTATTAAATAATAATTTTGATATCAATAAAAACAAGATTACTTTCGATTTATTAAAAGTACTGTTATGTCAGAATCAAAATTCTATCATTTTACCGGCAAGGGATTATTTTACGGAGTCGGATCAGCTGAAGAGGCTCTGGAATCATTGAAAGACGGCGGATTTATCTGGCTGGATTATTATAATCCCGGGAAAGAAGAGCTGTATTCTCTGGTTGATACTATGGGAATTCATCCTCTCTCTGTGGAAGACTGTTTGGACAACAGCCAGTTACAAAAGATTGAACATTTTTCAGGTCATTCTTTTATTATTTTCAATACGTTTACATACAGTGATAAGACTCTGTTTATTGATGAGATTGACATTTTCATAGGAAATAACTTCCTTATTACGGTAAGTGGTATTAGTTCCGAAGGACGAAAACCCCTGAAGAATATTGCTAAGATTATTGAAAATGATCCCGGGCTGGCGAAAAAGGGTCCAGCTTTTCTTATGCATATAGTTCTCGATTATATTGTGGACGAAAAACTTCAGGAATTTGAATCCCTTGAAGATGAGCTGGAGGAAGCAGAAAACGAGATTCTGGATAATACTGCCACATTTCAGCCAACCAATCTGATGAGATTAAAAAAATACCTTGTTACTCTGCGAAAAGGTATTTTTCATGAAAGAGAGATCCTGGTCAAGATATCGAGAAAAGATTGCCCTTTTATTCCGGATAGTGCAATTGTTCATTATCGCGATATTTATGATCACCTCACCAAATTTTTTGAGCTGACAGAGACTAAACGTGAAATTGTTACCAGTCTTATGGAATTATATTCTTCCCTTTTGAATAACCAGATGACCAAAGTATCGAATGCAACAAATACCTCGGTAAGAAGACTAACACTCATTGCGACCATTTTCATGCCTCTTACATTAGTTGCAGGTATAGGGGGCATGTCGGAATGGACAATGATGACGGGCCCCTCGAACTGGAAAATCGCCTATCCGTTGTTAATACTGGGCCTGTGTGTGATAGCAGTGATAAATTATTATCTTATCAGAAGGATTGAAAAAGGGAATCTGCACGGGAAGAACAATATCAGGCAGGAATAACTCCCATAAATAACATTACGGAAACTCAAGTATCTGATAATTCCGGATTCAGCTCAAATACCTTGAGGTACTTCTCCCCGAAGGCCCGTATTGCATAAGCAAAAAAGAAACCCGAGAGAATATCGATGCTATAATGTCCGTGAGAGAGAAATAATGTAAATATTATCACAAAGAGACAAAAGGCGAGGATATATTTATAGATTTTGTCGTTGACAAGCAATAAAAGAAGGAACGAATTTCCTACATGTCCTGAAGGATAAACTCCAAGCTCAAATTTTGAAAAACCATTAAAAAGAGGGTCAGAACCCAAAAATTCCGGAGGATTTCCGAAGGGTGTAAGAACAATGAATATTCCCCTTACAATAAAAAAGATGCCGCATAATAACAACATGTAAGGCAGTCTGTTATAGTCCTTTTTATGGACTATATAAACAGCCACAACCAGAAAAATCGCAAGACAAAAAAGATCATAAACCAGTGAAAGATCGATTACAGGCAGATTATCAAGAATAAGATCCGACAGCATAGGAAGTGTTTTCCCTTCACTCATATAATTATGAAGATATGTCTGGGAGGCGAAATTGAGAGCCGCTCCCGTTATGAGAAAAAGCAATCCGATATAAAAATACCTGTTTTTAATTACCGGTGTCAATGATTTGAAAATTTCAGGTATCAATGAATCTTTATTGTGTTTATCGGTCTGAATATGAGTCATTTAACGACATTTATTGAATTTCAATTAAGTTTTATAATACTTTATTTCTAAAAGAAGCTATAAACATAAATCTTTTTGCTTATTCAGGATCGACCAGATTATCGGGCAGGGACATTTCATTGTAGATTTTGAGTATCTCTTCCCTGAATTCAGGTGGCGCATCAAGCTGGCCCCAGGCAGTGGGTGTTTGCCATAATCCGTCATATGCCAGGTCGTGAAATGAACGGATAATGTGCGGAATATCTTTCTCCGTTAATATTTCATCAAGAAGATTTGCTTCGACAGCATTACTGATAACAAGGATACTGACAATGTTTTTCATTTCACCCGATTTTCAGTAAAGATAAAATAATAACTAAAATGAGGAAAACTAAACCACGTAGTATCAACCTGTCCCCTCCATTCTAAAGGGGTCATGGCATCACCATCTCCATTCTCAGCTTGGCAATATAATCACTGATCTTGTTCAGGGTTTCGACTGTAACATCCATTTTAGCTCCCGAAGAGCGCAGAACCTGTTTTGCCGTGTCAATCTCAAGGTCACCTTTTTCAAAATATATCTCGAAAGTATCGAAATAATTCTGCAGGTATTTCAGCTTTTTTGTATAGTATACTACCACGGGATCATCGTAATAATTTTTCATGAAGCTTAAAAGAGACGTAAGGGTATATTTTTGTTCCGCTATTCTCTGAACGACTTCGGCATCAGGATTTAGAGGATTATAAACCAGCTGTGTGGCTATGAACATAGCCTCGACCCACCCGCCCATTATCATAAGTCCTGCAGTGCTCTCCCTGCCGCTCAGCCGGAGGTGATTTTCAATATCAGTGTAGGCATTTTTCATCAGGGTAGTGATGGTATCAGGATCAGCCATGTTAGTCTGTACTCTTTTTATAGGCTCAATGAGCATTTGATCCGGTATACCGAGCTTATTGCTCATCTCCCTTATGGTAACCATATAATCAATGACCTCCTGTCCGAAACCGAACATCTTCAGATAACTGAAATCAACTCCATAGATACCTGTATTTATTGCTGCCTGAGAATTACTGAGATAAAAATCCTTGTTTGAAACAGGATTAAGGGTTGCATCATTATAGGGAACGGCAAGCCTGTTAAAGATCACACTGACCTCCATTGGAGTGAGAAGGCCGTAATATGTCTCGTTTCTGGTATTAATGTCTGCAGTTCCGGTTGAATCAGTACTATAGGTGGAAAAACTTGGTATAAATGTGTCTTTTACAGGTGCTTTGGGTTTGCAGGAAAAAAGCACTATGAGTATTATGACAAACAGTGAACAGATAAAATTTTTCATAACCGGAAGTTTGAAGTCAAAAATAATAATAAAAATGGAGAACTTACTCGGAGTTACATTTTTAAGTCACACATACTTACCCCCTTTCTCCATTCCTGCTGGGCGCCATCCCTCATGAAGACTTTTGATTGACAGACCCTCAGCCTCCTTTATATAACTGACTCCCAAATTCCTCTTCAGGGGGTTTTACATTACGATCCTATTTCCCAGCTTTTCAGAGATCATCCTTAATGCAACCTTCAGGTTCTGGTCTTTTTTCTGAAGAGCAAGAATTCTCTCAGTATCGCCGGCTTTTGCTGCCTCTACAAGCTGAGACATTATTTCCTTAAGCCTGCCCTTGATCTTGTCGCTCTTGAATTTGAGCACAGCATCAGGGACAATATCTTTTATCTTCATATCCTCGGTTTCAACATATGTCTGCTTATCTTTCCATATTCTGCTTAGCATATGAGGATCGGAAAGAAGATCAGCAGAGGATCTTGAGATTGCCGGATCCTCGTGTTTGACAAAATACTTGTCGCCGGGGAAGATACCCTGTTCAGTATAAAACCTGAATTCTTCAAAGATCTTTTGCCAGGTGTCGTAATCAAAGAGCAGATCATCAGAAATTATCTCCCTGACTATATAATCTGATACGGTAGTTACCTCCTCCTGTCCGTCCTCACTGCGTATTTTTCTTTCAAACTCAGCGCTTCCGAATTTCAGCAGAAGTCTTATTACCTCTTTTTCGGAATAATAGGTTACAACATCCTGTTTTACTTGTTTTGGAATCACCGGGGGAGGAACGGGGAGATCCTCTGGCCCGGGGTATTTGTTCCTGTTCTGGAACGAGGTCTGCTGCCGCAATTTGTTGACTTCATGGTAGAGAACCTCTTCGGTGATCTCAAGCCGGGTACTGCATTCCTTTATATAGACGGTTCTGGTTATTGTATCGGGTATTACAGCAATGGATCTGACAATATCACGGATAAGGTTAGCCTTGCGGACAGGATCATTACTGGCCTCTTCGAGAAGAAGTTCGGTTTTGAAGTGGATAAAATCCCTCTCTTTCTCCTTAAGGTATTTAAGAAATTCTTCATTGCTTACCTTTTTTGAATATGAATCAGGATCCTCCCCGTCGGGCAGAAGAACTATCCTGACATTCATTCCTTCCTCAAGTATGATGTCTATACCCCGGATAGAAGCTTTTATTCCTGCGGGATCGCCATCGTACAGAATTGTAATGTTTTGTGTGAAGCGTTTGATGAGGCGTACCTGCTCCGGGGTAAGAGAGGTACCTGATGAGGCAACAACATTTTCGATACCTGTCTCGTGAAGCGACATTACATCGGTATAGCCTTCAACAAGATAACATCTGTCTTCACTGCTGATTGCTTTCCGTGCCTGGAATATTCCGTAAACAATACGGCTTTTGTGGTAGATCTCCGATTCGGGCGAGTTTATATACTTTGCTGTTTTTACATCCGATTTAAGGATCCTTCCGCCAAAACCGAGAACCTGTCCTGACAGCGAATGAATGGGAAACATCACCCTGCCGCTGAATCTGTCAAAAACACGTTCTTCATGCTGGATGGACAGCCCGGTTTTAATCAGGAAATCCTGCTTATAACCGTCATCCAGAGCCTGTCTGGTAAAAGCATCACGTTTTTCAAAACTGTAACCTATTTCAAACTTCTTAAGGGTGTTCTGCCGGAAGCCTCTCTCACTGAAATAGGAGAGACCCACCGAGATACCCTCATCGCTCTGGAAAAGGTTTTCGGAAAATTGTCGTGCAGCATAAGCAGTCAGGATCAGAAGGCTCTCCCGCTCATTCTGCTTTTCCAGCTCCTCTGGCGAGAGCTCTTTTTCAACGACTTCAATATGATATTTGCGAGCCAGGTATTTAAGCGCCTCGGGATAGGAGAGATGCTCATGTTCCATGATAAAATTGACCGAGTTGCCTGCTTTTCCGCATCCGAAGCATTTGAATATCTCCTTCGAGGGTGAGACTGTGAATGATGGTGTCTTCTCATTATGAAAAGGACAGAGGCCCAGGTAATTAACACCACGCTTTTTCAGCGGAACAAATTCCTGGATGACATCAACGATCTGGGCGGCGTCGAGGATTTTTTCTATCGTGGGACGGTCAATCATTTATCAAAGATATTAGTAAATCAAGAAAATAATTTAATGTCGAGGAATAGATATGAACAAAAAACAGTTACACAGAGTTACACTGAGAAGACGCAGAGTTCCACGGAGTATTACGAAAGAATGTTACATTTACCTCTGTGGCCCTTTGTGTCTCCTCCGGATTTCCTCTGTGTAAGTTCTTAAATTCCCCCTTTTACCTCCTCTCGCCCTCATTCTATCATTTTTCACTAAATTTACTTTCAAAGTGCACTCTAATATGAAGAAATTAGTAATACTCACCGGCGCCGGTATGAGCTCTGAAAGCGGAATCCGTACTTTCAGGGAGGCAGGCGGATTGTGGGAAGAATATGATGTCACAGAGGTTGCTTCTCCCATGGGCTGGTGGAAGAACCAGGACCTTGTTTTGCGATTCTACAATGAAAGACGTTCTCAACTTGCAGCCTGTGAGCCAAATGAGGGTCACAAAGGTGTGGCAGCGCTTGAGAAATACTTTGATGTCCACGTAATTACCCAGAATATAGATAACCTGCATGAGCGGGCCGGAAGCACAAAGATTCTTCATCTTCACGGGGAGCTTACCAAAGCGAGAAGTACAGCCGATCCGTCATTGATATATGAAATCGGATATAAGGAAATAAAACCCGGAGATACCTGCCAAAAGGGAAGTCAGCTGCGTCCTCATATCGTCTGGTTCGGCGAAGCTGTTCCAATGATGGAAGAGGCGGTTCAGATAACATCAGCAGCAGATATTTTTGTTGTAATAGGCTCCTCGTTAAATGTGTATCCTGCTGCCAGCCTTCTTGAATATGCACCACAGAATGCATCATTATGGCTCATAGATCCTAATGATGTGATAATTCCGGCCTACAGGAAGGTTGACGTGATAAGGGCTAAGGCATCGGGGGGTGTCAGAATTCTGAAGGAGAGATTGACAAAGCATTCTTAATCCTAATCACTACCTTTACACAGTAAAGTATTAAACATGAAGCAACCTGACAGAAAAATAATCCTCGCCATCACCGGTGCCAGCGGATCAATATATGCAAAGACCCTGCTTGACAAATTGCATAGCTTGAAAACCCCTCTGGAGGAGATCGCAGTGGTCTTTTCTGATAACGCAAAGGAGATCTGGGAGTATGAACTGGGGGAGAAATACAACCCGGCAGCGCCTGCGAAGGAGTATGACAATAATTCTTTTTATGTGCCATTCGCATCAGGCTCATCAGACTATGACACTATGATAATTTGCCCGGCATCGATGGGAATGATCGGCAGGATAGCCAATGGAACATCAGAGGATCTTATAGCCAGAGCTGCCGATGTGATACTGAAGGAGAAGCGAAAACTGATTCTTGTTCCTCGCGAAACGCCCTATAATCTGATCCATATCAGGAATATGGAAACCCTTACTCTGGCGGGGGCGATAATCTGTCCGGCAACACCCTCTTTCTATAACAGACCTCGGACAATAGATGATCTTGTCCTGACAGTCGTTGAAAGAGTTCTTTCCCTTACCGGATTTGATACTTATACTCATCGGTGGATGGAAAATGATTGACAGGCGGATAATAAAATTCTTTAAGAGGCATCATGTTCTCACAGTGGCCACAACTACTGAAAATGAACCGTGGTGTGCCAATTGCTTTTATGTTTACCTGGAAGATGATAATGCACTTGTATTTACAACAGACATGAATACGCGTCATGGAGAGGGATTTCTAAAAAATCCCCTGGTAGCAGGCTCTGTGGTGCTTGAGACCAGAATCATCGGAAACATACGGGGTATTCAGTTCCAGGGGATTGTTTCAGAACCCGAAGGAGAAATGGCAGAAAAGTCCCAAAAAGCCTATATCCGGCGATTTCCCGTCGCAATGCTGCTGGACACACATTTATGGATTGTGCGCCTTACTCACATTAAGATGACCGACAACAGGCTGGGATTCGGGAAGAAGCTGGTGTGGCCTTATCTCCCCATCTGCTGCTTCACGATCTTTGCAATGTACTTCCCCAATATATCAAACTCAATATTTACCACTGTTCCCTTTTTGATCTGGTGAAAATTTGTGACCTCGTAAGTGAAAGGAATTATTGCTACTTCAAATGATTTTAGCTGTGAGTTGACAACTGTAAGGCTGACTCCGTTAACCGAAACAGATCCTTTTTCCACAGTAATATAATCATCCTGAAGCGGCTCATATTCAAAGGTATAATACCAGCTGCCCCCTGCCTCTTTTACCTCGGTGCATACAGCAGTCTGGTCAACATGACCCTGTACCATGTGTCCGTCAAGACGACCGTCAAGCTTTGCACTGCGCTCCAGGTTCACCTTGTCGCCAACCCTGAGGAGCCCCAGGTTTGACTTCTCAAGAGTCTCCCTGATTGCTGTAACGGTATAGGTGTCTCCTTCTTTTTTTACAACGGTGAGACAAACTCCGTTATGAGAGATACTTTGATCAATCTTCAGCTCTTTGGTAAAGAAGCACTTCATAGTTATATGAAGATTGTCTTTTTCTCTTTCAATTTTTACAACCGGAGCGGCTTCTTCTACTATTCCTGAAAACATGTCTTAAATTATTAAATACTGTACAAAAATAATGGTTTATGATACTTAACCACAAAGAACACAAAGTACACACGAAGGTACAAAAAGGAATCGCCATAGATTTTCTATCGCATATAATGCATCATCTATCTCCCCCCCGCTCCCTCTCGCCCTCTCGCTCTCCCGCCTTCTTCCTTACCTTGCTTTTATCCACCGGAAATCCATCCCGCTTCCATGCAATAATACCGCCTTCAAGGTTATATACTTTCAGGAATCCCATATCGTAACACAATTCAGCTGCCCGCCTGCTTCTGAAATCATCTGTACAATAAAGAAACAGAGCGCAGTTTCTGCTTATTGTGTCGGCTGCCATATTAAGATCTTTAGCCGAAGGAATATTTATTGCATCTTTAATCCTTCTTCCTTTGAATTCAAAAAACTGTCTTACATCGATCAGCAACGCAGAATCCTCCCTTAAATATTGAAGGTGAAAATCATACGGCTCAAGCGATACATATTTAGCTGTATCAGAATCCTGTGCAAAAAGGCAGTAATAATAAATAATACAAAATATAGTGAGTAAGTATCTCCTCATATTTATTAATTCAATCATAAAAATAATACTTTTAGTTAACCTCATTATATGTTATGAAGATTGCTTCGTCTTCCGCTTCGCGGAATCCTCGCAATGACGGTATCCTCAATTATCATTCCTGTATCAATGATTACCTGAACTACCTTCAATAATCCGTTATTGCTTCTCCCGCGCAGCGGAAGAAGCAATCTTGATCCCCAACCACCAAATCACCTCCGTCATTACGAGGAGTGAATCAACGAAGCAATCTCCATAACTTAATTAAAAATTACAGAATTAACCCCCCTTTAGGTGGGCAGGGGGGTGTTTTTTTCTTATCTTTGCCCGTTTCATTTTAGTTTACAGCATAATAACATGATAAAACGGTTTCCTGAACATAAAAATCTTGATCTTTCAAGGGTAAACAGGGATATTCTAAAGGTTTGGGATGAGAATGACACTTTCCGGAAAAGCGTCCGTGAGCTGAAAGGAAAAGGAGAATTTGTTTTTTATGAAGGGCCCCCTTCAGCAAACGGCATCCCGGGTATCCATCATGTAATGGCCCGTACTATTAAGGATGCGATATGCCGTTATAAGACACAGTGCGGTTATGAAGTAAAACGCAAAGCAGGGTGGGATACACATGGTTTACCGATAGAGCTTGGAGTGGAAAAAGCCCTGGGCATAACCAAGGAGGATATAGGTACAGAAAAGATATCAATAATAGAATTTAATAATGCCTGCCGGAAGGATGTTATGAAATACACCGACCAGTGGGAGGATCTGACGCGTAAAATGGGTTATTGGGTAAACATGGATCATCCCTATGTAACCTATGATAACCGTTATATTGAGACTCTTTGGTGGCTCCTGAAACAGCTTCATACAAAAGGTTTTCTTTACCAGGGATATACTATCCAGCCATTTTCACCGGCAGCCGGAACCGGACTCAGCTCTCATGAACTAAACCTGCCCGGTTGTTACAAGGATATAAAGGATACAACCTGCATTGCACTCTTCAGGGTCATACGGGATGAAAAATCAGAATTCCTCTTTAGTCATATTGATACACTCTCTGTCCATATTATGGCATGGACAACAACACCCTGGACGCTTCCTTCCAACACTGCCCTGGCTGTTGGTGAAGAGATTAAATATATAAAGGTTAAGAGCTTTAATCCTTATTCGGGAGAACCCATTACTGTTGTCATCGCTAAAGACCTTATCCATCAAATATTTCCCGAGGCTAATGTGGGTCTTCATTTTTCGGAATACAAGCCGGGTGATAAGAAATTACCCTATAAAGTACTTGATGAATTTTTAGGGAATAAACTGGAAGGTATTAATTATGAACAGCTTATAGACTGGGTAAAACCTGATGATGGAGCCTTCAAAATTCTTACGGGAGATTTTGTTACTACTGAGGATGGAACCGGCATTGTCCATATTGCACCAACTTTTGGAGCCGATGACTATAAGATTGCAAAAGAATATGGTATTCCGTCGATGATGCTGAAAAGAAAAGACGGCTCGATGGGACCAATGGTTGATAAAAGAGGTTATATGATGCCTGTTTCCGATCTGGATGAAAAATTTGTCCGGGAACGTGTTAATACGGAGACATATAAGGATTTTGAAGGACGGCCGGTAAAAAATGAATATGACGATAAAATTGCCCCGGAAAGTGATACTCTTGATGTTGACATTGCCGTAATGCTTAAACAGGGCGGGAAGGTATTCAGGATCGAAAAGCAGATTCACAGCTATCCTCACTGCTGGCGTACCGACAAACCGGTTCTTTATTATCCGCTTGATGCATGGTTTATCCGCACTACAGCCCTGCGCGACAGGATGATCGAACTTAATAATACCATTAACTGGAAACCTTCTTCTACAGGAACAGGAAGATTCGGCAAGTGGCTCGAGAATCTTGTGGACTGGAACCTCTCCAGATCACGGTTCTGGGGAACTCCCCTGCCAATATGGCTGACCGGGGACAGGAAAGAAGAAAAGTGCATAGGATCGGCAGAGGATCTGAAAGAGGAAATTGACAAATCCATACAAGCAGGATTCATGAAGAAGAATCCGCTGGCAGGTTTTATTCCGGGGGATAACTCACAGGCGAACTATGAGAAGTTTGATCTGCACCGTCCCTTTGTTGATGAGATAATCCTTGTGAGCTCTTCAGGAAAGAAAATGTTCCGCGAACCGGATCTTATTGATGTATGGTTCGACTCGGGCGCTATGCCGTACGCCCAGGCACACTATCCTTATGAGAATAAAAAGAATTTCAGCGACATGTTCCCGGCCGATTTTATTGCCGAAGGTGTAGACCAGACAAGAGGATGGTTCTTTACACTCCATGCAATAGCGGTAATGACATCCGATTCCGTGGCATTTAGAAATATCATATCAAATGGACTGGTGCTCGACAAGAATGGTAACAAAATGTCGAAACGTCTTAAAAATGCTGTTGATCCTTTCTCAACAATTGAAGAATATGGTTCGGATCCCCTCCGCTGGTACCTTCTCACTAATGCACAGCCGTGGGATAATCTGAAATTCGACTTCGCGGGGATTGATGAGGCTAAACGCAAATTCTTCGGTACAATTTACAACACCTATTCCTTTTTTGCCCTCTATGCAAATGTCGATAATTTCAGACATACCGAAAAAGATATTCCGGTAAATGAACGACCGGAAATTGACCGATGGATCACCTCTCTTCTAAATTCACTGATAAAAGAGGCGGGGAGATGTTATGAGGATTATGACCTCACCCGTGCAGGGCGGGCAATACAGGATTTTGTAACGGAGAATCTCAGTAACTGGTACGTGAGGCTTAACAGGAAACGTTATTGGGGAGGCGATTATGACCACGATAAAATAGCAGCTTACCAGACCCTGTATGCATGTCTTGAGACAGTCAGCAGGCTTGCGGCTCCTATTGCTCCTTTCTATATGGAGATGCTCTTCCGCGACCTTAATCTCACAACCGGAAAGCATAAGGAAGAATCAGTTCACCTGGTGCTTTTCCCCGAATATGATGACAGCCTGATAGATAAGGATCTGGAAGAGAAGATGGACATTGCACAGACTATATCTTCAATGATCCTTGGATTAAGAAGGAAAGTAAGCATAAAAGTGCGTCAGCCGCTCGCAAAAATAATGATCCCCCTTCCTGATAAAACCTTCAAAAAGAAATTTGAAGCCGTTAAGGACCTTGTCCTTACAGAGGTGAATGTCAAAGAGGCAGAATATATTGATGATACTTCATCCATTCTTGTTAAAAAGATCAAGCCGAACTTCAAGACACTCGGTCCCAGGTATGGGAAGCTGATGAAGAAGATAAGCAATGCCGTATCAGGTTTGTCACAGCAGGAAATAGCATCCTTTGAAGTTGACGGATCACATAAAATAAGTATTAACGGGCAGCAAATTATACTTACCACCGAAGATGTTGATATCATCTCTGAGGATATCCCCGGCTGGCAGGTTGCCAATGAGGGAAGACTCACTGTCGCCCTCGACATTACAGTCACGGATGAGCTTCGCTACGAAGGTGTTGCCAGGGAGTTTGTCAACCGTATTCAGAATATCCGCAAGGAGAACGGCTATGATGTTACCGACAAGATAACAGTACAGATCGAGGATCATGAGTTTGTAAGGGAAGCTGTGAAGAGACATGCTTCTTATATCGGATCACAAACCCTGGCTGCGGCAGTATCACTATCTGATAGGCTTGCCGGCAGTGATGTCAGAGAGGTTAAGATTGATGAGGTAGTCATTAAAGTGAGTATCAGCAAAATAAGCTAAAAGAGGGCGGTCTCTTTTTCATGACTATTGGAACTCTTTTGCTAAATTTGTATTAATCTAAATATAAATGAATGAAACGTATATTAGTAACCGGCGGTGCCGGATTCATCGGTTCACATCTTTGCGAAAAGCTTCTGAACATGGGACATGAGGTAGTATGTCTTGATAACTTCTTTACAGGTTCAAAACAGAACATCATACATCTTCTTGATAATCATCATTTTGAGTTAATACGTCACGATATTACCATGCCGGTATATCTTGAAGTTGACGAGATTTATAACCTTGCCTGTCCTGCCTCACCTGTACACTATCAGTATAACGGCATCAAGACAATAAAAACCTCAGTCATGGGGGCGATAAACACTCTCGGGCTTGCAAAAAGAACCAGATCGAAAATACTGCAGGCATCAACGAGTGAGATTTATGGAGATCCCGCTGTGCACCCCCAGCCGGAAAGTTATTGGGGAAATGTAAATCCCCTGGGCCCACGGGCATGTTATGATGAAGGAAAACGCTGTGCCGAAACCCTTTTCATGAATTACCATAATCAGAACAAGGTAAGAATAAAAATTTCCCGGATCTTTAACACTTACGGTCCGCGGATGAGTTCTGATGACGGCAGGGTCATCTCAAACTTCATCGTACAGGCACTGAAGGGGAATGATATTACTATTTTCGGTGATGGCACCCACACACGTAGCTTCCAATATGTGGATGATCTTATTGATGGACTGATTAAGCTCATGGATACTCCCGACACTTTTACCGGACCCGTGAATCTTGGCAATCCGATTGAGATGTCAGTTAATGATCTTGCACAGACGATCATCAGGATCACCGGCTCAAAGTCGAAAATTATCTGTCTGCCTCTGCCTGAGGATGATCCGAAACAGAGAAGACCGGATATTGCTCTCGCAAAAAAAGTATTGAACTGGGAACCAACGATGGATTTGGAAGATGGATTGGGGAAGACTATTGAGTATTTTAGGGATTTATAAACCCCCCAACATCCCGCTAACGCGGGACTAAATTGTAGAAGTAATTAAGTGAGGAATTGAATTTAAATCCCCTTCAGAGGGTGGTCCCGAGTACTCGGGACCGGGGGTTACTTCTGCTTCATCTTCGCATCGATACTCAATGTGGCATGGGGAACTGCCCTTAGTCTCTCTTTAGAGATAAGCTTGCCTGTTTCGCGGCATATTCCGTAGGTCTTGTTCTCTATCCTTACAAGAGCAGCCTGAAGGTGCTGAATAAATTTCAGCTGGCGTTGTGCCAGTCTGCCAGCCTCCTCTTTTGATAAAGTAGTTGCACCCTCCTCAAGAACTTTAAAGGTGGGAGATGTATCCATAGTGTCATTACTCTCTTCGTGAGTTATGCTGGATTTCAGTATCTCGTAATCTTTCCTGGCCTTATCCAGCTTCGCAAGGATAATCTGCCTGAATTCCTCAAGCTCTTCATCCGAATATCGTGTCTTTTCCGCCATAACCTAACGGTATTTGTAATGCCGCAAAGGTAGGATTATTTAATTAATATAAAAATGCAGGGGAAATTCCCCTGAACCCTTTTTTACGTTCTTTCTTTGTTCGTCCAAAGAAAGAACCAAAGAAAGGGCGCCGGAAACGAAAAATTAATGATTTTGTTTCGCACAAGCTTGCCCGAACTATGGCCCAAAACCAGTTGTCATTTCCGGCCTCCTTTTCTTTGTTTCATTTCTTTTGGAGGAGCAAAAGAAATGAAAAAACAAAAAAGTATCTTTGAATTCATTTAGATATTTTCCAAACATGACAACAAAAACACCTCCGGAGGAAATAAATAAAGCCGATATATTAAAAAAGCAGGTAGTACCAAAATGGTACGCCATCTACACCCATCCCCGTGCTGAAAAACAAGTCCATGCAAGACTTATCGAGGTTGATGTTGAAACATACCTTCCGCTTCAGAAGACCTATCGCCAATGGAGTGACAGGAAAAAGCTGATAGAGAAACCGCTGCTTTCTTCATATGTCTTTGTAAAGGTAATACCTGTTGAGTTTCCAAAAGTGTATAAGGCCGAAGGTGTTGTTAAATTTGTTTCCTTTGAAGGGCATCCCGTTGCCATACCTCAGAAACAGATAGATAATCTGCGGCTTCTTATTGACAGTAATGCAGAAGTCGAAGTCACATCTGAGAAATTCGAAAAAGGCGATGAAGTGGAAGTTATCATGGGTTCTATGATAGGGCTGACCGGAGAACTGATAAAGATAGGACGAAAAAAACGTGTAATTATCCGGATTGACAAGCTCGAACAGAATATTGTACTGACAATACCGGTGACTTTTCTAAGGAAACTTTGATTTAAATATCCGCCCCCTTCAGCCTTATTTTGATCTTAAACGAATTAGGTGTATTCTTTTCACTTAAAAGTATCAGATATCCTCCTCCTCCTGCACCTGAAAGCTTCCAGGCCATGGCTTTCTTTCTGTACAGATCCATGATTTGAGCAATTTTAGGATTCACCATTTTCGGGAACATTCTTACCTGGGAATGAAATGAATCAAGAAATCCCTGAGAAAATTTGTTAATGTCCTTTGAAATAAGTCCTTCCCAGGCCAGATCTGCTGCAGATGTAAGGAGTTTTACATTCTTTGTATTGATATTTGTATTGGAAAGTACATCAAAATTAACAGGACGTGGCCAAAGGGTTACC
>CAZHRV010000107.1:0-5927 GCA_964535035.1 uncultured Rikenellaceae bacterium | reverse complement strand
TCCCATACCACCCATATCTGCTGCCAGGTTAAACACCTCATTATATCCGTTGACAACCCTGTAGCAATTTTCTTTAATATTCAGATCAAGGACAAGGTTATCTGCCTTTTCGGATACCTGGTACCATTGGTTTAATGGTTTTTTGTCTACAGCCCTTACCTGATATCCCCTCTTTAATAATTCAACAACAAGATGTCCAGCTATAAATCCTCCTGCTCCGGTTACTACTGCTTTTTTCATTGCTCAATTCTTTGTATTAATAATATTATTTGTCAGTTATAAATCAAAATAGTAAACGATAATAATATCCCTGATTGCTTACCCGGTAACTTACGCGTGTAATGTCCAAATTTATTTATTTGTCAGGAATTAACAAAGATAATTACTGATTTTATAGTAAAAAAATCAGCATAAGGAAAAAGGAATTATATAATGTTATCTTGATCAATAAGTAAAACCTAAACGTACTTGTAAGTATTATTCCTTTAAATGATCCTGAACGATAATGGTGAATTTTCATGACATCCTTATAGAATCGAATTATTTATTATACGTTGTATGTTTAGAGTTTTCGCTATAGATACAGGAAACCTTATCAGGATTTTTAGTTACCAATGTATAAATGTTTGATCTACCACAACATTAATGAGACACATATATGCAACTTGAAATATCATGTAGTTTGTTTAATTTATATTAGTTCAACAAGTTAGAAGAAAACATTGATAATTTGATCTTGATTAAATATTTACTATTTTTATTATTTATAACGTATTATAAATTCTCAATTAGGATTATTGACAGATAGTTAAGCTGGCAGTATTAAGTTATTAAAACAGTTTAATATGAAGCTATTTTCCAGTTTATTTATTGTATTTGTGTCGGTAACATTTGCCATAGGGCAGAATAAGGATAAGGCGATAACACATTACCTTTTTCCCGAATTTTATACCGGCAAAGTCCTAATGAAAACAGGCAATATAGAAGAAAGCAGGCTGAATTATAATTCACTGACGGAGGAAATGATATTTGAAACCAAAGGAAGGTATCTTGCACTGGCCAACGTGAGATTAATAGATACGGTATATATCCAAAACAGAAAATTCATTCCTGCCGGTAAAGTGTTTTATGAGGTTCCTGTGAATGTGAAAATGCCGCTGCTTATAAAACATACATGCAGCGTTATACCCCCGGGTAAACCAAGCGCTTATGGAGGGACATCGGAGACCACATCTGTTACCATTATTAATATGCTTTTTCAGTCAGGGAGGGCTTATGATTTGAAACTGCCCGACGATTATAAAATTAATGCCTCCACCGATTTCTATTTAAAAGCGGAGAATAATTATGTCAGAATAAACAAGGTTAAACAGGTAATTAAGTGTTTCCCCGAGAAAGAAAGGGAGATTATAGAATTTGTAAAGTTGCATAAAACTGATTTCGATAATAAGGAGGATCTGATTGACCTGATTATCTTTTGCAATAAATGACAAAAAAGTCTATGTATTATTCTAAGGAACTTAACCTGCCTGCATACCCTGTATCATACTTTAAAAGTAAAAATTCTATTCTTCTTTTCCCGACAATATATTTTCAAGACGTTCGCGCTTTTTGTAATTTTTAAAGTTAAAAGATTCGGCAAGAGCTATTAATTCCTCTTCTGTTAAATCCTTAAATAAATTACAATATTCCGGTATCAATGCTTCCGCAAAGAGGATATGTCGCACCAATAAGGCTATATGGCTTTTTTGCCCTGATGGATAAGGATTGTATTCAGGAAATTCCTTTTCAAATAACTCCTCAATGGGCGACAATGCCTGTCTGATGCCTTCATCTGTAGAACCCCAGGCATCGGAACCCAGGTAGTTTTTCTTTTTCAGGAAATCGCCTATCAGCTTCATGTACGGGGTATTTTCATCCTGCGAAATGATTGCCTGAAGCCCCAGGTCCTTATACAACCAGATACACCAGCTTACATTATACTTATCGTAGATAGCCAGTTGATCTTTCAGTACCTGATACCTCATTTCGTCTTTTTCCGGGATACCGGTATAGACTGGCCCGAATTCTCCCACCCAAATAGGCACATTATGCCGGAGCATAAATTCACTCTTTTTAAGAAAGGTGTTCTCGAGGGTATCTTTGTCTACATACCTTCCCCTGGAATAGCCCGGATAATCTCCGCCATCAATAAATCCGGGGTCAGCGTAATCATGATTTGTGTAAACCACATCGTCCCAAATCTCAGTGAAAATGTCAAATTCAGTGGAATAACTGTTCCCTTCGATAAACATAATATGGTTCGGATCAACCTTGCGTACGGCTTCATATAGCCGTTTGTAATATGGAAATACCTTTTCCCTTGTGGGATCAGCAGGTTCGTTTATTAAATCATAACCTGCCACCCAGGGTTGATCTTTATAATGTTCGGCAATAGCTTCCCAGAGGGTCACCGCACGATCCTGAAAATCTTTATGGACCCACAAGTATGCCATATGTGTAGGATTGTCGCTGTGCCAGTGCTGATTCTGTGCACCCGGTAATGCATGAAGATCAATGATAGTGTAGATCTGGTGCTTTGCACAAAGTTCAATAACTCTGTCAAGGTATTCAAAGCCCTCCTCCTTAATCACTCCCGGATTCATATCATCTTCAAAACGGCGGTAGTTAACAGGAATACGGACCATATTTAATCCGAGGTTTTTAATATATTCGGCATCCGACTCAGTGAAATAATTTTTGTAAAACTCATTAAAGAAAAGGTCGTATTTCTCTTTTCCGAGCACCTTTAATAATTCTTCCCTCATCGCTTCTTCATTAGCAGGGTACCCATCAATAAAATTTTCAAAATGCAGCATTCCTCCTAAGCCGAATCCCCGTAAATAAACAGTGTCACCTTTCTGGTTGACTACTTTATTACCCGATACTTTTAACAAATTCTCATTTAATGAAGTTTCAACTTCATTCTTGTTTTTTCCCTGATTTGAGCAACCGAATGTCAGCACCAGAATTGCAGTGCAGCATACGAAACAGATAATTTTTCTTTCCATAATCTTAGTATTGTTTTAGAATCCTGTAGTACTTATTATTTTATTCATTAATATATTATATTCAATATCATATAAGATAGCACCTCACTTTTCGGCTGATTCACTGACATTTTTTCTAAGAGTCTTAACATCGCGCAGCAAGACCGCCTGGTTGTCACTTTCATTCAAACTTCTCACACTATTCATCTGGAGTTGATCAATCTTTTCACAAATAAGTGCCGGACGTTCGTCCTTCTCAAGTTTGCTAAACCGTATATTTTGCATCTCAAGATCTTTTATATAACGACAATACATACCATAGCAATTCGGCAATTCGATGGGATCACCGACTCTTTCCGGAACAGGGTTGTCAACCATTTCTTTAGTGCCTTCGCTAACAGACTGGATTGTTATATTCGTTAGCAAAATATTTTCAATGGGCCTTTCCACACTTCCCTGTATAAGAGTAGCCACATTTGGCTTTCCGACACCTGTTGCGGTTAAATTATTTATATGTACATTCCTGATAGCAGCATCCTGACTTTGACTTGAAAATGATCCCTGGAGTGACATCCATACCGGGCATCTCAGGTCTCTGATAGTAACATCGGAAATAATAAGGTTTTCAATTAATCCGCCGCCGGCCAGCCAGAATCCCGACAACGAATCGTAATCACCGTGCCATGAATTATGGTAAATTAGATCTTCTCGTTTAGAAGGTGTATCATGGGTACGATGATTGAAAATACCAGGACCGTTAATTAATATGTTGGAAAAAATCACATCTTTCAAACCACCCCTGTAATTTCTCATGCCATTACAGGTGGAGTTCAGTGTGCAGTTTGAAACCACGATCTTCTCCCATCCGCCACCGGCAACACAATCATCGCCAGTCGTAAACTGGCAATCTGTGATAAGGAAGTTCTTGCAGTTGAAAAGGTCGATGCCGTCCCATCCACCCGATACCCTGACACCCCGTAAGGTACCGTTACTACAGCCTTCCATAATATGAGCGTAATTACCGGCATCCTTAACGAAAATGTCCCTGATAGTAATGTTTTCTGATTTATTAAAGAATATAGCATGTGGCCCCCGCATTTCTTCCTCACCGTCCGGATTGAACACATTATTCCCATTAACAACACCATGTCCGGATATTTCGATATTACTGATTTTGTCTCCAACGATTAAAGAAGTGTACCACTGACTTCTCCCTTTACGCTCTACATCCGGTACACCCTGGTAGTCATTCAGATTCTTGCTTCCCAGGATCGTGGCTCCCGCTTCTATATGGAATACCATGTTACTTTTCAGAAGTATTGTTCCTGAAAGATAAACACCCGGAGGAACCAGAACTGTTCCGCCACTGTTTGAACTGCAGAATTCAATAGTTTCATTTATTGCAGGAGAATCGAGTGTTGTACCATCGCCCTTTGCCCCGAAATTCCTGATATTGTAAATGCCATCTACAGGTTTCTCCTGGTCAATGGGTCTGTTTATATCAGCACTAACATTATCTGGCTTGTGTGCTGCCTGAGCCTGGACCGGAAACATGGCTATGGAAGTCGCTGCCAGGCCTCCCGATAATACAAACCGGCGTCTGGAAAGATTTTTATTTTTCATTTTCTTTATAATTAGAAGATTAAACCTCAAAAAACCTAAATCCATGTGCTAAGTGCCTTGTATAACTATTGTTGCACCTTTAGCTGGATTGTAATTTGTCGTTTTTCCGTTAGCCCTGACCACACATGAATTACCAAGAAGGGACTTGATCTCAGCCTTAGTCAATTTTCCATCCTTCCATTCAATATTGACTTCGAATCCGCCTCTTGCTTTTAGCCCGGATACTGATCCGTCTTTCCAGCTGGAAGGTAAGGCCGGCAGTAACGAGATTTCACCTGCATGACTCTGTAACAGGCATTCAGCAACACCGGCAGTATATCCGAAATTAGCGTCCGACTGGTTACTCCCAGCGTTATGAAGATTATTTCCAATTCCTCCCCTGGCCATCCGGGTAAGGAAGAATTGCTTAATAACAGTATCAGTCTTTATACCATTTTCAAGTCTTGCCCAGTAGCAAATATCACAAGTGCTATTCCAAAAGAGCCAAATACGGCGGGGTTCCAACCATTTCTGAATTGCTGTAGCTATTTCCGGATTTCCCCGTAATGTAATTGAGTTTCCGGGAAAGAATCCAAAGTTTGGAGACTCATTGTGACCTTCATTGCCTCTTATCCACTCTTCGATCCAAACCTGAAGAAGACCGTCTTTTCCTATCTGATATGGTGGTATTTTCTTCAGAGTCTCTTCAAGTTTATCTCCGAACTCTTTATCGACATTAAGGATCTTCCCTGCTTCAATACAGTGTGGGAAAAGATCTCTTATGATCCCGATATCCATTGTAGTTGAAGAGGACAAGAAACACTCTTCAGCTCCCTGGCTGACAAAATAACCCTGTTCAGGTGACATTGAGAACGGAATAACCAGCCAGTTGTGTTTTGGTTCAATAGTCATAATATCCATCAGAAATTGTGCTGAGCCTTTCATTATCGGATAATACTCTCTCAGGAATTCGACATCCCCGGTATAAAGATAATGTTCCCAGATATGCCGGCATAACCAGCTTCCTCCAACCGGCCACATACCGTAGCGTGCTGCATCAACAGGAGCAGTGCCCCGCCACAGGTCAGTATTGTGATGTGCTACCCAGCCTCCTGCATTGTAATAGATTTTTGCAGTTTTTGCCCCATTTTCAGATAAATCCTTAAGCATGTCAAACAACGGCATGTGGCATTCTGACAGGTTTGTGACCTCAGCCGGCCAGTAGTTCATCTCAGTATTGACATTTATCGTGTATTTACTTCCCCAGTTTGGAAGCAAATCCTGGTTCCATCGTGC